>JAAYAZ010000096.1 GCA_012719115.1 Dehalococcoidales bacterium | reverse complement strand
GGCGGATTGCATGTAGTCGGCACCGAACGTCACGAAGCGCGCCGCATCGATAACCAGCTGCGTGGCAGAGCCGGAAGACAGGGCGACCCGGGCAGTTCACGTTTCTTCGTATCTCTGGAAGATGATGTTATGAAACGCTTCGGCGGAGACCGTATCAAGGGAATGATGGAAAATATGGGGTTTGATGAAAATACCCCCATCGAGAACAAGCTCATCAGTCGTTCCATCGAAAATGCCCAGATTCGAGTCGAGGGCTACCATTTCGATATACGTAAACATCTGGTAGATTACGATGATGTTATAAACAAACAGCGCGAAATCATCTATGGCGAACGTCTTAAGATTATAGGAGGGGCAGACCTTAAGGCAAATATCCTTTCACTGGTGGAAGCGGAGATTAAAAACATAGTGAATACCCATTGTCAGGGTTACGATATGGAAGAAGCGGCATCTTCGGTTGCCAATGAAGTCGCAGCCATTATGCCGTTATCACCGGAAGTAAGCGCAGAATCACTCTCAAAAATGAGCGTCGATGAAATGAGGGAGCAGCTGATTGATTATTCAAAAGAGCTTTACGAAAAAAAGGAAGCCGAAATCGGTTCAGAAAGTATGAGAATACTCGAAAGGCTTTTAATGCTGCGAATTATAGATACTGCCTGGGTGGAGCACCTGACGGCTATGGACAACATGAGACAGGGTATCGGATTGCAGGCAATGGCACAGCGCGACCCGCTGGTAGCCTATAAACGCCAAAGCCGTGAGATGTTCGATGACCTGATGGGGTCTATTCAGGATAGTGTTGTCCGCTCCATTTTCAGGATGTCGATTAAAAAGGGCACGCCGCCTCCCAAACCGGTAAATGTAATGGCAAAGGCTACCGGTGAGGATAAAGAAAGCAAAACCCGGAAAGCCCCTAAGGTAGAGGGAAAAACCATCGGCAGGAACGACCCCTGCCCCTGCGGCAGCGGCAAGAAATACAAGAAGTGCTGCGGAAGATAATACAGCAACACTAATAGTTCAATGTAGATTGTCGGTTCCTAACGTCTCGTATAGTAAACGATAAACTATCGTTGCGTATTTTGCCTTCCATATAGTGAATAGGCTTGCTATTGTGATGCCTTATGTCATGCTGAATTCGTGATGGACGAATGAAGCATCTGGGGTGGGGTTGTCACTCTGAGTTAAACGAAAAGCCTAAATATTATTCGGTAATCCTTACACAGCTAAAATGACAGGCTATCAGCGATAAGAATTTAAAAACCATAACAAAAATAAAATATTGATTATTGAGATAGAAATGAAAACAGAATCAAATCACCCGGCTCCGCCGGAAGAACAAGCCATACGGCATTTAAGGGATTCCATAATTTCCGGCAAGCACTGGTACCTTGCCCTGCTGGAAGCCGTTAATATGTGGCAGATTCCGGAAGAAAAAGTGGGCAAGCGTAAATATAATTATTTCATCGGTGGCGACGCCTTCGACTGGCTGCTTTTGGCTGAAAGACTCTGCCGAACGGTGGATGAGATGCTACCCGAAGATGAAAAAGATTCCCTTCTTTTCAATGGCAAGCCGCCGCTTCAAATCGATTCAGAAGAATTCAAAAATCTAATCGGGGAGCAGAAATACCGGCAGCACCTCAATTATTTCTACGGAATAACAGTCGAGGAAGTGCTTTTGCAGGTAGTTGAAGACGAGGTGCGCAAGGAGCAGTCGCTCGATTATCTTACTGAGGAAAGCATTACCAATGAGGCTTATAAACGTATTTATGACCTGACACAAGCGCAGATGTTAAAGCTCTTCAAACATGAGATGGGGCATCACCATCTGAATGATATGGATATGAACACGTTGAAAGAGTTTACGTACTGGTCTTTTAAATACCGATTGAGAACCTGTGATAAAGCCCGCATAGCCAGCGATACCAAGAAAGCCCTCACCTGGTTTAAGGAAAAAACGGGTAAAAACACCAATGGTTTATACTAGTTTTATGTTAAGTCTAGTTGACATAGTAACCGGTAATGTGCCAGAATTGCCATCAGATAACATTAATCATATGTAATAAAATAGACTACAACTCAGGAGGTACTATATGCGCAATATCAATGCAACTTTGATAATCTGCGGTGCTATCTATATAGCGCAAGGTTTCATTTTCCTGGTTGCTCCGGACCGAATAGTCAGCTTATACGGCTTGGAAGCGTTGAACGACAGCATGGCTTTTCTGATGACTATCATAGGAAGTGCCTTTGTCGCCGCGGGAGTCTGGTTCATAATGACCATCCTCAATCCTATACGCAATATAAATGCTATTAAATTTGCCATACTATGGTGCAGCCTGTTCGTGATTAGCCCGCTTTATGGTCTCTGGCAGGGCTATGTAGATTTCAATCAGATATGGCTGGGAATGGTTATCAACGCAGTTTTCGTGGCAGCTTTATTAATTTTCTATCCCAGAAAACAACAAATCGAAGATTAATTAGCAGCTTTCTCATAGAAATAATATAAGCCGCTCTACCAACGGAGCGGCTTATTCTTTTTCATTAAGGAGGACACCGCTGACAGACTAAGAGTCTTGGGAGTGGTGATTGTTTGACCCCCGTCCCCGGATGCTTCACCCCGACAAGTCGGGACTCCGGCATGCTAATCAGGTACACTGTGCAACTGGCACATAGGTTACATTTTAGTACAGGCACATAGGTTACACTTTTTAATATGGCGTTATCTTACACCTTTTTTCATCCAGCAATCCCAAAGGATATGAGCTATAAGATATTTCCTATAACTGCTCGTTTATTTGCTTCAAATTGCAAAATCAATTCGGATAACTTGCCAAAATCCCTCTTAATCTCCCTTTATTAAAAGAAGAAAACTACGAATTGTTAATTCTTGCCTTTATTTTCAATAGGTCTTTACGAGTTTTTCCAATGGAAAAGCGAAGCAATCCCTACAATGCCTCTTAATTACCCCGCCGCCAGTATATAGTAAAATGCCGTTCAACCCTTCGACAAGCTCAGGGCGAACGGATATATAAAAAGCCGTTCG
>JAAYAZ010000095.1 GCA_012719115.1 Dehalococcoidales bacterium | reverse complement strand
CTGGGCATTATTTTATGCCCTTTTTCCTCAAAGTAACGTAAAAAGCTTTCCCTGATGTTATCGCCTGTCATACTCATAATAGAATATGATTGTAATTTAAGGAATGGTTTCTGTCAATTTAGGATATGAATACAATCCGACTGAAAAAGGTTGGATGTTAACGGGGCAAGTTTGTTATTTATCCGGAGATTTGGATTTATTCAGCACACTCCCTATCCCGATAAATATTAATCCCAAGACTATACTAACATAGAATAAATTATCAGAACCGAGAGGAGTAGAATGAACACGTATATCAGAAGTGAGCGATGTAATTATAGATATTACAACATACGATATAGTAAGCAATAAAATTAAAGAACCCGATATTTTAAAAAATCTACCAAAAAATGCTCTCATATTATTTCCCCTGCATTCGGTTACTCAATTCAAGGGTTGATGGCATTATATGTCCGATATTCACACAAGTCAATAGAGTGCAAACAGAACAATGCTGACCCTCATCTGTCATCCGGATTTATCAGGATGCCATCCCGACAAGTCGGGACATATTTCAGGCTTCCCTTGGGGGAAGCTGTCGAACGCAGTGAGACTGATGAGGGAAAAAGAAATACGGACAGTTTTCTATCCCGTCTTGGTCGTGCACATCTCGGCAATCAGGATATTCAGAGCCAGTTCGTCATTGTATCTGCCGGTCTTGATAGCAACATCGGTATCCAGCAATTTATGATACAGTTCCTTCAGCCTCTCGAAAGAATACATATTGCTCTGTTCCAGCGTTTTATGCCATACGAAATCACTGTTCAAACCGAGCTTCATTTGCATTTCGGACTGCGGCTTTCTTTCTTTTAACATTGCTTTAACCTGTATCATCAGGCGCACCTGCCGCGAAATCATAAAAAGGATTTGCGGGGGAGCCATACCTTCAAGCATCAATTGCTGCAGCATCTGCTGGCCCACCCCTGCTTTAAAACCGAGCACTGCATCCACCATATTGAAGATGTTAGCCTGCCTGGTATACCCCACCAGCTTTTTTATATCTTCCACTTCGATTTGCCGTCCCAGAGCATAGGTTGACAGCTTGGCGATTTCTTCTGACATCACCCATAAATCGCCCCCCACCTGTTTTTCAAGCAATCTGACCGCCTCGGGAGAGATTTTACCTCCCTCTTTGGCGACCCGCTTCTTTATCCACTGCGTCAATTTCTCACCTTTCAAAAGCGGGAATGAGCTGACTTTGGCTTTTTCCGATATACCATTAAAGAGAGGATTGTTTTTGCCCATTTCTCCATCTATCAGCACGGCGACAGTGCTCTCCGGAAGACCGGTAAATATCTTGATATACGATTCGATATCGTTTTGTTTTGCAGACGTGCGGGTAGTTTTCTTGCCCCTGCTTTTGGGAGCATCGGAGCTGAACCTTTCCAGCAATCCTTCAACGATTATAAGCCGTTTTTCCGATAAAAACGGCATCGCCTGAGCGACAGCAGCCAGTTCACCGGGAGTAGTTTTTTTCCCGTCGAAAACGCTGGTGTTGGAAGACAACATAGAGGCATCACCCAGCCCCTTTTTAATCTCGGCAAGGGCTTCGGTGCGCGAAAAATCATCCGGTCCGGCAAGAATATACAGCATTACCCAACCATTTTAGCATAACACGGGAACGAGTAATAATTGCTCCCCGATATCAAATTACCAAAGTGGAGTATGATTTGGATTGAAGTTTGAAAGTGTGGTGAAAAAACCGGCAATATTAAAGGCAGCCAATTCGATAATGCGGATTAGCTGCCTTGTTTATCTTTTTTTATGGTGATAATTAAATATCACCGCTTAATTTCTTATTAATATGTGGCTAAATATTTCTCTGCTATTCCTCTACTATAACAAAATCATCTTTTGCCGAACCATAAGTATAATTCCTTACGGTTATGCTGTATTTTCCGGGATTGTTGTTTAACTGGGTGGCAAATGTGCCTCCACCATTGGCATCTGACGTTACACTGCCCAATCCGAGAGATTTATATTCATTGTGTTGTACGATGTTGTAATCGAGGGCGGTATTAGGGGGGAAATTGGCAATAGTAAACTTCAGATATTCACCTTTTTTAACCTTTTTTTCCGGGTTGTTAACCGAAACTTGATACATACTTATATCCTCCTTTTAAATTTTTATCTCATTTCAAATAATCATAAAGGTACGCATTTACTACTTTTTGAGTGGCTAAAAGACATTGCTCCACTAGAATAATACCACAATTTGCCGTTAATTACTGCCTTAAACATGATATTATCTTTCTGTTAACTATTTTATCCATTTTTAAAATATTGTCAACACTTACGACTACCTGCTCTCAACCTGTTTTTGTTAAATTCCTTTTTAAATACAAGCCCTGTTGCTTTTTTGATATTTATTCTTTAATCCTTCTGTTGCAGTACGCTATACCATAGGGTAGAATTATGCAGAGCGATAATCCTCCGCTTTGAAGATATTTGAACCGGGGAAAAGGAGATTAAAAATGTCAGAACAGATCAACAGTGAACTGCAAAAATTATGCGGGCTTGCGGCTGACATGGATCTAACGGAAAAAATCAGGCACGAAGCTGTTCAATCCGTTGCCAATATCGGCAATCACGAAGCGCTCCTGGCACTCCTGGACCTGGCCGCCAACAAGAACCTGACCGTCAAGGACAGGGAGCTGGCGCTTAAATACGCTAAGAATATTATAAAAAGAGATTAGAATATATTTGTAAATATAACATCGGGGTTTAGATTCGCATAGACGAAAGCAGAGGAGATATTGATTTTAATATGAGTGTAGGTATCGGAATTATAGGATTACCGGAAAGCGGCAGAACAACCGTTTTCAATGCTTTGACAAAAGGAAATGCCGCTACCGGCATGCAAGCCCCGAAAGCTCCTCATATCGGCATATCCAAAGTACCGGACGCCCGCCTAAATAAGCTTGCCGAGATGTTCAAACCAAAAAAAATAGTCCCTGCCGAAATCAAGTATCTGGATATCGGCGCATCGATTAAAGGAATAGGAAAAGATTCATCGATAAGCGGAGAACTGCTGACACAGCTCAGTAATGTCGATGCCCTGATAAATGTAGTGCGCTCTTTTTCCGATGAAAGCGTCGCACACCCCTCCGGCACTATAGACCCCTCCAGGGATATCGATAATATGAATATGGAACTGAGTTTTTCCGACCTCACCATTATGGAAAGAAGAATGGAAAGGATTGCCAACTCCTTAAAAAGCGCCAAGGCAGACGAAAGACAGCAGTATAAAAATGAGCAGGATTTACTGGCAAAAATTAAGACGGACCTGGAAAATGATATCCCCATAAGAGAGCAGAATCTGACTGAAGAAGAGGAAAAACTGATTACCGGTTACCAGTTCTTGAGCGCCAAACCGCTTTTAACCATCGTTAATATCGGGGAATCCCAGTTGACAGATACCGGTAAAATAGAGCAAGAGATGAACGATAAATTCGGTACCGCCAACCATCATGTTATAGCTTTCTGCGGGAACCTCGAGATGGAACTGGCACAGCTGGACGATGAGGAATCGGCGGCATCTTTCCGCAGCGATTTCGGGCTTACGGAGCCGGGGCTGGACCGGGTTATCAAGCAATCCTATGCCCTGCTCGGACTGATATCCTTCTTAACAGCCGGCGCCGATGAGTGCCGCGCCTGGCCGATTACCGACGGTACGGTTGCACAGAAAGCGGCGGGCAAAATACATTCCGATATTGAAAGAGGCTTCATACGGGCTGAAATCATCAGCTACGAAGACCTGATAAATTGCGGCAGTTTGGCGGAAGGCAAAAAACGCGGGCTGTTAAGGCTGGAAGGCAAGACCTATATTGTAAAAGACGGAGATGTCATCAATTTCCTGTTCAACGTGTAGAGATTAGATTTTTTATACGCTATAGACATCATTCGACAGGAAAGTACTCCAATAAGTTCACTGGACTTATTGACATCCTGAGTTTTCACGAATCCCGACATATCGGTATATATGGTAACAGGGAAATAAGATTTCCGCTCGTCCTGAGCGTGTCGAAGGATTTTAACGGAAATCTGGTTTAATATTCGCCGCCGTTATAGTTCCCCGATAAATCGGGATTTTGTTCCGTTTTACGGAACTCAACATTCGGCACGTATCCATCTATTATTATCCGCGCATCCTGAGCTTGTCGAAGGACACGAACGGCTTTTTAGTTCTTTTGTCACTCTGAGCGCAGCGAAGAGTCTCAATGCCATGCGATAAGACGGGTATAAATAAAACATATTATTTCAATCATTATAACGGTTTCTGTTCCTAAAATCCTCATTGCTATTGCCAGAAATATTCTAAAAGGGTAAGATATAGTTTATTCGTTTTAATCTTGAAAAGGGTTTACGTATAATTATATAGAGGGGAAAAACATGTTCGGAGAATTGGTTCATATCGGTTTCGGCAACATACTGGCAATGAACAGAGTTATTGCCATCGCGTCCCCCAACTCCGCCCCTACCAAACGTATTATTCAAGAAGCACGCAATAAGGGTCAACTAATCGATATGACCAGCGGCAGACGCACCAAAGCGGTAATCTTTACCGATAGCGGGCATATCGTGCTGGCAGCACTTGCCCCCGAGACAATCACCGGCAGATTCCAAATATTGCGCGGCGGCACAGTTATCAAACCGGAGCTGGGTGATGACAAAATCAAGCTCTAATAACGAGTTTTTGTGGAACAGGGAGAAAAAACCCCTGTTGCTTGTTCTTTCAGGCCCGTCAGGCGCCGGTAAGGATGCCGTTTTAAACAGACTGAAAAAGGCCAACTTCCCGATTGCTCATATTACCACTATGACAACACGCGCCAAACGCCCCAGGGAAAAAGACGGCGTAGATTATAATTTTGTCACCAAAGAGCAATTTCAGACGTTGATTGACGATAACGAACTGCTGGAATGGGCTAATGTTTACGGAAACTTCTACGGCGTTCCCAAGCAGGCTGTCAGAGAAGCGCTCGCCTCAGGCAAAGATACCATTATTAAAATCGATGTTCAAGGCGCCGCCACTATAAAAAATATCCTGCCCCAAGCGATTTTTATATTTTTAGCGCCGCTTAAATTACAGGAACTGATCGACCGATTAACGATGCGCAACACCGAATCAGAGCAAAACCTCAAGCTGCGAATCGAGACGGTAAAGGAAGAAATGACCAGAATCGATATGTTCGATTATGTAGCTGTCAATGAACACGGCCAAATAGACCGCGTTGTAGATGAAATTAAAGCGATAATAAGCGCTGAGAAGATGCGCGTTATCCCCAGAGAATATAGCCTCTAGATATTGTTAAAACAATCCCAAAAGCCACGAAATCCCGTACCCCAGGATACCGCACACCGGAAATGTAATTATCCATGCCGACACCATATTACCGGCAACCCCCCAGCGCACCGCCGAGAGACGTCGGGTAGCTCCGACTCCCATTACAGAGCTGCTTATACAATGTGTCGTGCTGATGGGTATTCCTAATTGAGAAGCTCCCTCGATTACAGAAGCTGCAGCCGTTTGTGCCACAAAGGCATGTTCGGGGCGCAGTGTGGTAACCCGCATACCGAGTGTCTTAATTACACGCCAGCCGCCTACAGCCATACCTAAACTGATAGAAAGAGCCGACGCTATTATTATCCACCATGGAATACTGTCCCACATATCAGTTTGACCGGTGTAAATAATAAGTGCCATCGTTATAATACCGATCGGCATCTGACCGTCATTCTTACCATGACTGTAAGCTATAAAAGCGGTAGACGGTATTTGCAGCCTACTGAAAAGTGTACGCATTCTGGATGGCAGGCATTTTCGGAAAAGCCAAAATACAATTATCATCAGAATAAAACCGCCGATAAAACCGAGCACCGGAGCTGTGACTACCGCCGACATAATCCTGCCGATTACCGCCCAGTTGACCGCACCTGTCCCCGCCGCAGCCACTCCCGCAGCTGCCAGTGCAGCTATGAAACCGTGAGTTAAACTGACAGGTAATCCAAAAAAAGTGGCTGTTCCCGTCCAGATAATTACCGCACCCAAAGCCGCAATTATTGTTTGATAGGAAATTGCTTCCGGAATCAGCACGCCCTTTCCGACTGTTTGAGCGACTGCCGTACCGGTAGCCGCACCCAGCATCTCGAAACAAGTTGCAATAATTAAAGCCTGTCTGGGAGACAAAGCCCTTGAGCCGATAGAGGTGGCAATAGCATTGGCTGCATCGTTGAAACCGTTTACCAGTCCAAAACAGAGAGCCAATATTATAATCAGAATCAGTATAATAATAGATGGATCAGGCATTCTTCAGAGCTACACCTTCAAGCACATTGGCAACATCTTCGCAACGGTCGGTGGCAGTTTCCATGTGGTCATATATTTCACGCCACTTTATTATGTATTTGGTGTCCTTGCTGTCATCAAATAATTCTCCCAGCGCTGCCCGGTAAACGGCATCGGCTTTATTCTCAAGACGATTAATCTCGACACAATGCTCGACGACCTTTTTTAAATCGGAGCGATTACCAAGGCACTTAACCGCTTTTTCTATTTCAGCAGCCGCCTGAACGATTATTTCAGCCAGTTCGTTGGCTCGCTGTGTAGTGGCTTCCACTTTATATATGTAGATTGACTCTGCGGTGGCATGGATAAAATCGGTAACATCATCCATTACATGCGAAAGCTGAGCTATATCTTCGCGGTCGAAAGGAGTAACAAAAGTGCGGTATAACATAGCGGCAACCTGATGGGTCAAAGAATCGCCTTCGTGTTCCAATTCGGTAATGTAGGCTACTTTAATGTCTATATTTTCCCAGTTTTTCAGTAAATCCTCCAAAGCCCGGGCGGTCTTTGACATATTGGAGGCACTTTGTGTAAAAAGCTCAAAAAATTTGTTTTCGCGAGGTATAAATGACATCTTCCCCAAGTATAGACCTCTTTCACCAGTATCTTCACCCCGGTTTAATTCCCCATTGCTTTCGAAACGATTAAACTCTTAATACTGGATTTTAATTATATTACCAACTTCTTCTCATCATAGAGTTTATAAAAATATAATATCAATGTCAATAATAATACAACTGAATTATGAAAATATTTCCTCCCGAAAACAGTATTTGTTCAACTGATTATAAGTTTAAAGAACCGACCGGAAAATGTTGTCAACCCGTTTTTTTGACTGAGATATTTTTTCACCCTATTGACAGTCTGAAAACAAGAGCATAGAATGCAACAATTGAAATAAATGATGTACAGATATCGGGAAATACAAATCAATCTCGTGGAGAAGACAGAGTGTATATTATAATAGCCGGCGGCGGAATAATCGGCTCGCACATTGCCTCTCTTCTGGTTCAGGAGGGGCACGAAGTCACTGTCCTGGAACAATCCGAAACGGCTTTAAAGAACCTTCAGGGACAGCTTGATATAAAAACAATCAGAGGGAATTCCGCCACACCTAAAACATTAAAAGAAGCGGAAATAGAGCGTGCCGACCTGGTGCTTGCCGTTACAAACAACGATGAAACCAACATGATAACCTGTTTTATGGCAAAAGAGATGGGCGCTGTAACTACTGCTGCCAGAATACGCAATGTTGATTACTCAGGTTATTTTGTGGCGCCGTCAAAAACCCCTAATTCCCCGCGCAAGATAGTCAGGCCGAAAAGCCTCGGCATAGACGTTTTTATCAATCCCGAGCTGGAAGCTGCCACGGAGATAATGGAAATACTTTCCGGTTTCTATTCTACTCCGGTTGAGAACTTTGCCAACGGGCTGGTACAAATAAGAGAGTTTAAAATAGAAAGTGAGTCGCTGGTAGGTAAAAAACTGACATCACTGACACTGCCGCAACCGAGTATGATAGTTGCCGTTATACATCAGGGAGAGATAATCGAACCTGAAAAAGACTTCGTTTTAAGCGAGGGAGACAGCCTGCATATTGCCGTCCCCGCATATAATATGGACGAACTCGGTAAGATTTTTATACAAAAGAAACGTACAGCAAAAAGGGTAGTTATTTTTGGCGGAAGCCGTGTGGGCGTATTAACCGCTTCCGAGCTCCAAAAAAGAGGGGTAAAGGTAAAGATTATCGAGCAAGACCCTATTCGCTGTGACGAACTTGCCGCCCAACTTGAAAATGTAGATATTCTGCAAGGAGACGGAACGGACCGTACTTTTTTGACCGAACAGGGGGTATCTTCAGCCGATGCTTTTGTAGCTACCTCCGAAAATGAAGAAATCAATATACTGAGCGCACTTCTGGCAAAAACACTCGACGTTCCCCGTGTTATGGTGGTGGTCAACAAACCCGGATATATACCTTTAGCAGAAGCTATCGGAATCGATGTTGCCGCCGTACCGACAATACTGGCTGCCAATAAAATAATCCGCTTCGTGCTTCGCGGCGGCGTAATCTCGGCTTCTCTTATCGAAGCTCAAAAACTGGAAGCGATTGAATTCGTCACCGGCGCACAGGCCGTAATAGCCAATAAAAAAGTTACCGAATCCGGTTTTCCGAAAGAAACGAAGGTGGTGGCAATCGTCCACAACGAAACAATTTTTATTCCGCCCGAAGATAAAATAATTAAACCGGGCGACCATGTCGTTATCGTTACGCCGCCGGAGTCTGTACAAACAATAGAAAAACTCTTTAAGTAATATTTTTATGAGAATTAAAGCTATCCTGCATTACCTCGGTCTTATCATAGCCATAATAGGCGTTTCTATGATAATTCCCCTTTTATGGAGCCTTTTCCTTAAAGAATCACCGGCGGTATCAGCCTTTGCCATATCGATGGCTCTCGCCATAGTCATCGGGATGATACTATGGAGGTTCATAAAGGTCAAAGAGAAAAACATCAGCCGCCGGGAAGCTGTTACGCTGGTTGCTGTCGGCTGGATATCCATTTCACTGTTCGGAGCCTTGCCTTACACCCTGTGCGGAGCGATGCCGAATTTCCTGGATGCTTTCTTTGAAGCGGTATCAGGTTTTACCACGACAGGCGCAACGGTATTTACCAATATTGACATCCAATATAAGGGCCTTCTGATTTGGCGCTCACTGACGCAATGGCTGGGCGGTATGGGTATCATTATGCTGTTCGTTGCCCTGCTGCCGCTTTTGGGAATCGGCGCCGCCAGGCTTGCCGAAGCGGAATGGACAGGCGGAAAGCAGGACGAACGACTCACTTCACGCATGAGAGATACCGCCAAGGTATTGTGGGCGATATATATGGTTATGACGATTTTGGAGTTTATACTGCTGAAAATAGCAGGGTTGTCGAATTTCGATTCCACAATGGTAACACTCAGCACCATTCCCTCGGGAGGATTTGCCGCCTATAACCTCAGCATCGCCGCTTATAACAGCCTGCTGGTGGAAGGAATCGTGCTCTTTTTCATGATAGCTACCGGCGTCAACTTCGGTTTATATTACTTCCTGCTGTGGAAAAAACAACCCGGAAAGCTCTTCAAAAACCCCGAGTTCAAGTTTTACCTGCTGTTGCTCTTCGGGGCGGCTCTTTTAATCAACCTGGATTTGATAATAAATATGGGAGCTTCAATCGGAGAGGCTATAAGATACGGCAGCTTCAATACAGCGGCAATAATGACCACTACCGGCTTTTGCACTGCCGACTTCAACACCTGGCCCCCCCTGTCAAAAGCGATATTGTTGTTCTTGATGGTAACGGGAGCTTCGGCAGGTTCGACCAGCGGCGCACTGAAAGTAGTTCGCGTTCTGGTGTTGGCAAAATACGCCTACCGGCAGATTAAAAATGCCTTTAACCCCAGTGCTGTAATACCTTTAAAGCTGGGAGGGAATATTGTACCCGAGGGCATTGTCAACAAGACGGTCGGAATGGCGATTATCTATTTCTCGGTTGCCGTAACCGGTTTTTTGATAATGAGCGGACTGGGACTGGATACAGTCACGGCATTATCTGCCATTGTTTCTACCCTCGGTAATGTAGGCCCGGGATTAGGAGCTGTTGGGCCCCTTGAAAACTATGCCTCTATTCCGGCTTTGGGGAAGGGCGTGCTGATTTTCTGTATGATAGCCGGCCGTCTCGAATTTTTCACCATACTGATACTGTTCCTGCCTACTTTCTGGAGATGGAAATAGACCGGCTGCCTGACCGTCTTTTGGTAGTTTTATAGCCCCTAATATACAGGATGAAAATAATTTACACCGAACATAATCTTTTTACTTCCCCTTTTGATATTTAAGATGGTAATAAAAACAAGGAAAGGTATCAAAAAAACCCGACATTTTCACATTCTTTAATTTTAATTTTTCTTAATTTATTACAAAATACCCGCATCAGTTGTAAATTTCGGGTACAGGGTTTATAATACCCGCTTGATGGTTGGTAATAATGGTTGAAAAAGAAGAAATAGAATTTTCAAAGATACTGGTTCCGGTGGCCGGCACTACTGCCGATGAAGGGGCAATCGAGCTGGCATGCAAGTTGTCTAGAAGTAAAAAGGATTTATGTGAGATTTACGCTATACATGTAATACCCGTGGAGCGTTCACTACCTCTTGATGCCGAAGATAGTACCAAAATGGACGCCGCCGAAAACATTTTAAGTAATATTGAGTCCATTGGTCAGAAACAGGGATGCCCCATTGAAACGGAAATGATGCAGGCCAGAGATATCGGCCCTACGATAATAGAAGAAGCCAAAAAAAGAGCGGTTGATTTAATTTTAATGGGTATTTCCTATAAACAGCACTTCGGGCTGTTTTGCCTCGGCGACGTAATTCCGTATGTTCTTGAAAATGCGCCCTGCCGGGTTCTTATCGACCATCAGCTTCAGTCAAAATTGTAAACAGAGTATATTATGAAAATAATTATCATGGGATGCGGACGCGTCGGCGCTCAACTGGCAATACTTCTGGATAAAGAAAACCATGAAGTCATCACTTTAGACTTAAATGTTGACAGCTTCCGCAGATTGCCGCCCGAATTCAAAGGGAATGCCCTGTTGGGAAACGGGCTCGATGAAGATAGTCTTATAAAAGCCGGAATAGAAAAAGCCGATGCTTTCATCGCCGTAACTCAGGGCGATAACCGCAATATAATGGCGGCCCAAATCGCCAAGCATATTTTTGATGTCCCCAAAGTGATTTGCCGCATTTACGACCCGCTGCGGCGGGATTTATACAGCATGCTGGGATTGGAAGCGCTCAGCCCGACCACCATATTTGCCCAGATGCTGAAAGAAAAGCTGGAGAGTTAACGAACAGATGTATATAATCATTGTCGGCGGCGGACGCCTCGGTTATTACCTTGCCAGGACATTACTGGACGAACAACACGAGGTATTGATAATCGAAAAAGATACCTACACTGTCCAGTCCATAGTAAATGAGATGGGAAGCATCTGTATCAAGGGTGACGGGTGTGAAACATCGGTTTTGGCTGAAGCCGGAACCAACCGTGCGGATATCTTTATTTCGGTTACAGGTGATGATGAGGATAATCTGGTAGCCTGTCAGGTGGCAAAATACAAATTCAATGTACCCCGTACAATTTCCCGTATTCGCAATCCAAAGCATGAAGCGCTTTTCAAGAAACTCGGAGTAGATGTAACCGTAAGCAGCACATCCATAATTCTCGAACACATTAAACACGAGGTTCCTACCAACCCGTTAATGCACCTGTTGTCGATTCAAGAAAAGGGGCTGGAAATAGTCGAGATAAAAATACAGCCGGGCTCGAAAACGGTCGGCAAAGCTATTAAGGATTTAACACTGCCGGCGGAAAGCATTCTGGCGCTGATAATCCACCGTGACACTAACCCCTCCGTCCCGTCACCTGCCACCGTATTGCAGGCCGAAGACCAGATAATTGCCGTTACAAAACCTGATAATGAGGCTTCATTACGCTCTGCGCTAACCGGCAGCTAGCACAGTTATTTTTGCAGAGGATTGCGATTTAACTCCACCACGCGAGTGATTGTCCCGTCATCCATCTGGACATCGAGCTGTATATTGAAGACGAATCTGTCATCATTGAATTCCACATGTGTCATCCAGCCCTGTTTCGGTTCTCTAAACAGCGGGAAAAGCTCTGCTTTAAGTATGGTAATATTTTCCATTTGCTGCCCGTAAAGTGCTTTAACGGCTCTTAATATCACCGGCTTTAATTGAGTGGCATCTTTAATCGGTTTTAACATACTTCACCTCCCGGAGATTTGACTAAGCTAACCCGGTTCACTATATTGTGTGATAATTATTGCCATTTGGCGTTTCTCTTTATAAACTCCGTTACTAATGAAGTTGCATAACCTCAAGGAGGACGATTAAATGTTAAAAAGAACTCCCCTTATTCTCATATTAGCGATTATTTTTATTATTTTCAATCTTTTTTCTTTTACCGGGTGCAGCAACCGGCAGGAAATATTGATTACACTGACAAACACCTCCGATAAAGCAACAACTGAATACGTTTACGTGGGCGGCAGTGTCAATAATCCCGGCTTTTATCCCTTAAAAAGTAGCGACTCTATTCAATCCCTGCTAAACGTAGCCGGAGGTATAGATAGCAATTCAGCGGAGCATCAAATAGAACTCATAATTAACAATTCAGATGATACTGCACAAAAGATAAATATCAACCGCGCCGAAGCCTGGCTGCTTCAAGCCTTACCCGGGGTAGGTGAAACCAGGGCAAACGCCATAATTGAATACCGAATAAGTAACGGCGGATTTAAAAATACCAACGAAATGTTAAAGGTCGATGGAATCGGAGAGAATACCTTCGATAATATCAGGAGCTTGATTACTGTAGATGATTGAAAATTAAGCCGACCGCTTTACTGCCTTAAAAAAATATTGTTTGAACACCAATCGTAAAATCGTTTTTATGTAATAGATGCAGGAAACAGGTTCACAAAGGCGAAATTGTATGGAGCCAAAATTCTAGATGATTCTGATATGCCTCGGTATCAGCTGGATAGCCGGTATTGTCATCGGATTTAATTTCGAACTACCGGCAGCACTTATATTGACCGGGCTATTGCCCCTCCCCTTGCTGCTTTTCAAGAAATATCAAAAACAGATAATACTGGCGGCTCTCTGTATCGTATCCATTTTTTCCGCTTCCGTTTGGGCATATAACCACCTCCCACAAAACGATTCGGCCTATATCAACTTTTTTAACGACCGGGGAGCAGTGACTGTCAGCGGGATGATTAGCGACGACCCTGATGTCAGAGAGGGTAATACCAGACTTATAATAAAATCTACCCTTGTTGAAACTGATGAAGGGCAATTCGAAGTGGAAGGCAATGTGCTGGTTTTTGTTCCCGGATACCCCGCTTACAGTTACGGAGACATATTAAGGATAACGGGGGAACTGAAAACCCCGCCCGTATTCGATGATTTCGACTATGCCGCTTATCTTTCGCATGAAAATATCTACTCCACAATGCTATATCCGCAAATTAAACTTATCGAAAGCGGACAGGGGTTGGCTCCACTGGAGTGGATATATTCACTCAGGACAGAGATGTCGCAGTCTCTGGCAAGGGTTTTACCGGAACCGCAGGCTTCACTGGCTCAAGCGATGCTTTTAGGTATCCGCAGCAATATCCCCGATGATTTAAAAGAAGACTTTTCTATTACCGGAACCGCTCACTTGCTGGCAATATCCGGTCTGCATACCGCAATCGTTGCGGGCATTATGATCGGCATCGGATTAGCCCTCTTCGGACGGCGGCATTACGCCTACATCTGGCTGGCGCTCGGTGTTATCTGGCTGTATGCCATTCTTACCGGACTGCAGGCCCCTGTAGTTCGGAGCGCCATAATGGCAAGCATCTTTCTGGCAGCAGAGCTGACAGGCCGCCAGAGAAACGCTATAACCGCGCTGGTCTTTGCCGCCGCTGTAATGACAGCCTGCGACCCGCAGGTTATTTACACCGCCTCATTTCAGATGAGCTTTTCGGCTATGTGCGGATTGATTTTCATACTGCCGCAGCTGCAAAACTTCGGGAATAAGATGATAAACAGGTTGCCGGACAGATTCCCGACTGTCCTGAGGATAACAAAACTGACTTATGACAGCCTGGCGGTAACAATGGCGGCACTGGCAGGGGTACTGCCGCTTATTGCCTACTATTTCGGCATCGTTTCCATCGTAAGCCCGCTGGCGACACTTTTAGTACTGCCGGTGCTTATCGGGATTATTGTACTGGGGACGCTTACCGCTCTAACCGGCTTGTTCTTTTTTCCCTTATCGCAGTTTTTCGGCTGGCTGTTATGGCTGATACTTTCTTACATGCTGGTAATCGTAGAGGGTTTTGCCGGGCTCTCGATAGCCTACATAGATACCGGCAGCTTCAATGCAGTCTATGTATGGATATATTATATCGCTCTGGGGTTAATAATTTGGGCATCCGGCAGATACAGATTTTTTAAAAGCAAAGATGACGAAGAGGCAGAGTATACCCGATTAAACAGTGTAAAAAACGACCCGAAAAGGCGCCCCGGGCAAGGGTTTTTGCTGCGCCGTCCGGTAAAAATTACTGCCGTTCTGCTAATTACGGCAGCTGTTCTTGTTTTCAGCGCCGTAAACACGGCACCGGACGATAACCTGCATGTTTCCTTTCTGGATATCGGACAGGGCGATGCCGTTCTGGTTACAAAGGGCAATACTCAGGTGCTTATTGACGGAGGTCCCGACGGGCATGCTTTAAATCTGGCTTTGAACCAAAAAATGCCATTCTGGGACAGGACAATCGAGCTGGAGGTTTTAACCCATCCCCACGACGACCACATCACCGGATTGGTGGAACTGCTGAAAAGATATGAAGTCGGGCAGATTCTGACTACCGAGTCCGAAAGCTATCTGCCGGTTTACGATGAATGGCTGGCACTAATCGATGAAAAAAGTATTCCGATCACGCTGGCTCAGGCGGGACAGCAAATCAATATCGATAATGTAATAATAGATGTGCTAAATCCCCAACGTGAATACTTCGAGGACACGGTAGCGGATATCG
>JAAYAZ010000094.1 GCA_012719115.1 Dehalococcoidales bacterium | reverse complement strand
TTGGTGGACCCGAGGGGATTCGAACCCCTTACCTCCTGAATGCAAATCAGGCGTTCTCCCAACTGAACTACGGGCCCCTGTCGCGGATGGTTATTAACACACTATTATAGCAATGAATGAGGCTTTTTAGCAATTTGAGACGGGGTTGGGGAAACTTATCAGTTATTTTTGTAATGAATAACAATTCGAAGCCGCTATGGATTCGACAAGATTACCACGATCGGCTCTGGTAGAATTTCTAATTATTATAGATAAGCTTGCCATAAGTCTCGATATATTGGGACAGGGTATAAGAGCAGAAGCAATCAATATTTATTAAAATGTGGTCGTGTATAATCAGCACTATTCATCCAGCAGCTTTTTTATATCCAGCAGGGCATCGATTGCGGCGAACTCACCTTCCAATATACACTGTTCGGCTTTCTTGAAATCGGTGAAACTGATACCTGCAAGGCGCGGCTCGATTACAATATCCGCTTTCTTTAAGCTGGCGTCGGCGGCACGTGAGTTCATTATGCTCATATAGTTCATCATTATGGTATACATATTAGGTTCTTTTTCCAACGGTTGCCTGGATGGGTCGGCTTCTTCAATGTAGATGCGCTTTTTAGTTTTTTTGATACGCGGAGTTACATTAACAGCAATGGTAATATCGGCATTCATATCTTTAATGACTGCTACCGGAATCTGGTCTACCAGTCCCCCGTCCACCAGAAAACGCTCATTATATTGAGATGCGGAGAATATAATCGGCACCGCAATACTGGCGCGAACCGCTTCCAGTACAGAACCTTTGCTGATGATTACTTCTTCACCTGTCATGATGTCAGTGGAGGTACAGGCAAAAGGTATTTTTAAGTCGGAGAAATCGACATCACCGATATAGTTTTTTAATAGATCGATTAACTTTTTACCGCTGATGAAACCGGTTTTCGGCAGCGAAATATCGACCATTTGCCAGCTTTTTTTGGTAAGCTCCATCTCGAGCAATTCTTTTTTGATTTCGGCGGCGCTCATTCCTTCGGCAAACAGGGCGCCCACAATGGCGCCGGCACTGGTGCCGGCAATCATATCGATGGGGATTCGCTCTTTCTCGAGTACTTCCAGTACTCCGATGTGAGCCAGTCCTCGCGCCGCCCCGCCGCCCAGAGCAATTCCGACTTTTTTCCTACTCATAAAACCAATATCCTTTTTACCAGAGGTCTTCGATATCTTTTTGAGCCTGCTCGGTATCGTTTACCTTATCCGAAAAACCCTTGTACGATTCTGCGCTGCCGTATTCGCGTGGCTGGAAAGCAACCGGCATTGGAACGGCGTGCCCGAAAATCAGCGCCTGCTGTTTGGCGGAAAGCTTTGCCAAAACCGATTTCAATTCGCTTTTACCCGATACCCCCGATAAAACGCTGTCCATATCGCGTTCGTTATCCAGAAGGCAGGTAATTTTTGTGCCCATCTGCGACATTATTTCTTCATCTATTCCGCTGGGGCGCTGGTCTATAACAAGCAGGGTTACGTTATACTTTCGCATTTCGCGGGCAATAGTTCCGAAAATAGTCTTTTCGGCAATGTCGTGATTTAAAAACTTATGGGCTTCCTCAATCGTTATTACCAAAGGAACAGGGGGTTCGCCGGAGCCGCTCATCGCTTTTTCTGTCTTATCACGATACTGGGAATAGATGCGGCGCGTCAATAAATTTGCAACCAGTATATAGGCAGTTATATCGGTATAACGACCGAATTCCAAAACTACATTTATGCCGCGGTTAAGATACTCAATAGTATGGCTTACCGCTTTCTTTTCGGTATGCTCTTGAATAAAGGGCAGCCTTTTTATGGCGTTAAGTCCTCTTTGCAGATTCTGGAAGGTGCTCTCGTGGATATTTAGGCGGTTTAATAATTCTTTGGTTTCCTCCGAATCATCCAGCTCGGTCGTTTTTCGGAACCATTCGTTTCCGAACTTGCGTCTCATCTGGTAGATGGCTTCCACAGCCGGGTCGGTCAGATTGAGCGTCTGCCGCAAAAGCGACATATCTTCCGGCTCGATTTCATTGTAGCCGATTTTAACGACATAATCGGTGCTGACACCGCGATTGCGCGAGTTTTCTTCATCTAAAGTGAAAACAGCTACTTTGGAAGGGAATAACTGTTTTAACGCCTTGACGCTGCGATTTTTTTCACTGGTGCCCGCCCAGCCGTACTCGCTGTGCATATCGAAAACCAGATTTACGCAGGCGCTTTTTTGCAGCATACCGATTAGCAGCATACGTGTCAGAAATGTCTTACCGGTGCCGCTTTTACCGAAGATGCCGTTGGAGCGTTTTACCAGCTCGGGCAGATTGATGCAGAGTTTGGTTTCCATATCGAGCGGATTGCCTATCCAGAATCGCTCCTTGTCCTCTTTTCCGAAAACAAGCTCTATATCACGGTCCTCTGCCAGTTTGACTGCCGAATAGTGGCTGGGCACGGTCTTAACCGGTTGCGGCCCTTCCACTACGCTTTCAATATCTCCGCCGATGGTCAGGTAGGGCATCACCTGTAATGTGCCGAAGGTGCTTGTACCGGAAAGCACTTCAGCTATAAAGGGGTCTTTGGTATCGGGAGGAGTTTGCGTCAGATTTAAATCGGTAACCCCCAGCAACACCTCGGTTATCATACCGAAAAAGCGGCGTTTTTGTCCTTCTATGGTTACATAACGTCCAACGACCATATCTTCCACCGAGGTATTGGCATCAAGCCGTACTTCAACGCCTTTATTGGAAGAACCGGAGACGACAATTCCCATCCTGTTTTCTTCTATACTCATTCTCTTATCCTTTCGAGGATTGTACTGAGACGGTTGAAATCACCGCTTAAAGTTGCGGCAAGGTGTTTGCCGGCTGCCACCAGGAAAGCGTGTTTATCCTCCTGTACAAGACCCATGCGGCGCAAAGTAGCCGCAATCAGCTCTTCATGCGGTAGGGTAACGGAGCTGTTTAGTATGGTGTTTAAAAATTCAAAAGAGCGGCTGAACTCTGTTACATCCCGAGCAGGGCAGAGATATACGAAGCTGTGAATGGGGGCGGGTTGGGGGGGTAAATAGTGAAATACCCTGTCATCCTCTTTGTATCCGACCACCAGCGCTTCGAACTCGCTTTTTAAAAGCTTAGCAATCTGCGGGTTGGCTTCGTAAAGGGCTTCCTCGCTGCTGGCGTCTTTACCTCTCGCAAGCGGTTTTCTGCCCGGGTCGATTCCCTCGGTGCTGGCATTGAATACGATGCCGTAGATTTGCCTGGTTGAGTTTTGAGTCTTTACCAGCGCGCCCAGAGCGGGGAAACGGTCGAGTTCATAACACTGAGCGGTAAAACAGGATGTGGCAGATTCAATTACCTCTCCGATTCTT
>JAAYAZ010000093.1 GCA_012719115.1 Dehalococcoidales bacterium | reverse complement strand
ATGTAGGCCCGGGTTTTATATTTTGTGTTCACAGGGATATAACGGAACAAAAAGAGATAAATAAACAATTAATCGAATCTGAAGAAAGATATAATGCGTTGGTGGCATTGGGGGGAAGGGTCGGTGAAGCCGTAGTAATAATGCAGGATATCAGGAATGAGGAAGGTGTACAAACTTTTGTAAGTGATGAATGGGTAAAAATTACCGGATATTCTATGGAGGAGTTATTGGGAATGCAGTTTTTTAACCTGCTTAAAGCGGAATATTATACTCCTTCCTTGGACAGACATCGCAGGAAATTGAAAGGGGAAACAATACCGGGTCCCTTCGAAATGGAAATCGTTAGAAAAGACGGCGCTGTAATCGACATTGAGTTTACCAGTGTTCACACTACTTATAAGGGCAAGCGAGCCAATGTAGCTTATATCAGGGATATTACAGAACGTAAGAGAGTAGAAAATGTCATTAAAGAGTCCGAGAGTCGCTTGCAAAGTGTATTGTCTTCTATCGATGATTGGGTATATGTATTCGACAAAGAGGGGCGTTTTATCTCCTGTCATCCAGGACCGGCAAGGGGTATATATGAACCAAAAGGTGATTTTATAGGGAAGAAGCATGCAGAAGTTATGCCTTCAAAAGTGGATAAACTATTCGATGTTGCCTTTAATAAAAATATAAAAGGATTAGTGGCGGATTACGAGTTTTTCAGAGATGTTAAGGGAAGAAAGATATGGATAAACGTGAAACTGTCACCGATGTTTATTGACGGTGAGTTTAACGGTTCCGTTGCTGTAATCCGTGATATTACACAACGCAAACAGGTAGAACAAAAACTACGGGAATCGCAGAAACAATTACGTGCACTCTCGGTACACCTGCAATATATTAGAGAACAAGAGCGAAAAGATATTGCTCATCGAATTGATGAAGAGCTTGGGCAGCTACTTGCTGCTGTAAAAATGGATGTATCGTGGCTGCAAAAACAGATGTTAAACTGTAATGAAATTCCCGAAAAGAAAATGGTTGATATTCTCAAACTGGTTGATATGTCGATGCAAATCGTAAAAGGTGTTTCGGCGGAATTAAGGCCCGGTTTGTTATATGAATTGGGGCTATTAGCAGCTATTGAGTGGCAGGCAGAGGAGTTTTTTAAGCTTACAGGGATTAAGTGCAATGTTTCCTCTATACCGGCTAAAATAGTGGTGGAACAGGAATTGGCGATTGCGCTCTTCAGTGTCTTCCAGGAGCTTATAACAAATGTTTTCAGGCATGCCGAAGCTTCCTGTGTCGATATTGGATTAAGGAAACAGGGTAAAAAGATAACACTAACCGTCAATGACAACGGTAAGGGAATTACGCAGGAGCAAATAAATGCTCCGCGTTCTTTAGGATTAATCGGTATTCGCGAGAGAGTACAATATTGGGGCGGTACTGTTACTGTAATTGGTGTCCCTTGTGAAGGGACACATGTAACAGTCAGTATTCCGCTTAATAAAAAGGGAGGATTAACTGCTAATGAAAGTCCTGATAACTGATGATCATCCAATCGTGAGACAGGGGTTGAAGCAATTGTTGAAGGAAACGTTCGAAGCGATTGTTGTTGATGAAGCTGGTAATGGAACAGAGGCTTTGGATAAAATAAAAGCGGAAAAATACGATATAGTATTACTCGATATAGCTATGCCGGGTATGAACGGGCTGGAAGTATTAAAAGAGATACAGAAATTTAATAAGACTCTACCTGTGCTTATAATCAGCATTTATCCGGAAGACCAGTATGCATTGCGCTGTCTGAAGGCAGGGGCTTCGGGGTATCTGACCAAGGATACCGCATCTGATGAACTGACACTCGCTGTAGAAAGGATACTCTCAGGCAAGAAGTACGTCAGCCCCAATCTTGCGGACAAATTGGCGCGTCATTTAAATCAGGGAACTCCAAAACTACCTCATGAATTATTGTCTGACCGCGAAGACCAGGTGATGCGCTATATTGCTTCCGGTAAAACCGCCGCTGAAATCGCTGCAGACCTTAATTTAAGTGTGAAAACTATTAATACCTATCGAAATCGTATTCTGAAAAAGATGCAGATAAAAAACAGCGCCGAACTGATACGGTATGCCGTGCAAAACCAGCTGCTCAATTAGCAGAAGGAGAGAGAATGTTTCTAAGTGAGCCGCACAGGAATCGAACCTGT
>JAAYAZ010000092.1 GCA_012719115.1 Dehalococcoidales bacterium | reverse complement strand
GATATGGGAAAGATTAAAAAGGTAGCTTTAACTGCCTGTATGCGCAAGTTATTAGTTATCCTGAATGCCATCTTGAGAGAGCATCGTCCTTGGAGTTATGCAAGCTAATTTAACACAGTTGCTGGGGGGTGGGGAAATATCCGTCCGCTTTAATTCGATACGCAAGGGCGGACGACCAATGGTCGTCCCTACGTTTTTTTTGTCATGCTGAACGTAGTGAAGCATCTAAATGCAATTCGATATTCGTCATCGCTATGAATCGATCCCGACAGGTCGGGATTTCGTTCCGTACTACGGAACTCAACATCCTTCGGCACGGCTTAGCTATTATATTCCGCGCATCCTGAGCCTGTCGAAGGACACGAACGGCTTTATTGGGACTCCTCGCAACATTGTGAAAAAACGAATTAATTAACCCCCCGTCCGGTAGACCTGTTATTCTTCATCGTCGAAAATAAACAGTTCATCTATACCTGCCTGCAAAGCCCTGGCTATACTGTAAGCCAGCCTTAATGACGGATTATATTTACCCTGCTCAAGATATATAATCGTTTCCCTTCTGACCCCTACCATCTCAGCCAGTTTTTCCTGCGTTATATTCAATTTCGCCCTGTATTCCTTTATTCTCGTTTTCATATTTATAAACCAATCTCTTATTTAAGAAGCCCTGACAAAAAGCCCTTTAACGAATATAGCCGAACTGCCGATAATCGCCAGAACAAATACGCCGATGGGAAATAAATCCAAGAATCTCAACATAAGCACATCATCTGTTATTCCGGAGAATAGGAATACCCAACTGGGAAAGAAGATAGTGAGAATAAAGAAGACCAATGATGCTACCTCGAACACAGCTAATATCTTCAATGCCTTAATATCCCTTTTCCCCAAATTAGCTTCGATTTTGTCATAAAATAAATAGGATATTACGTATACCAACTCGACTAATAGTATTAAGGCAACAAGATAATACTCTAAATCTATCCGCGCGAATTCCTCGGTAACGTAAAATAATAATGTTATCAGAGAAATTATAATAAAAGCCAGAAAGCCGTTGCGTATCGATTTATTAATATTATCATTTACTCTTTCATCATGCGGCGGCATTTTCCGGTATCTTATCAATGACCAGATTTCACGATGTCCGGCAATTATAGCTCCAATAATAATTACAGCAGCAATGGAATAAAACTTTAAAGCTATAAATATTATCGTAATTAAAAGAGCGGTAACAGAAAAGACCCAAAACGTTTTCTTGTTTTTCATGTATCCCCCCGTTGTTATATATTTCTAACGTTATCTATTTCTAACATACACCTTTATAGACAGTTTGTCAATACCCTGGTGGTAATAAAAAATCCCCTTCTCAAAACGAAAAGGGGATTTCAAAACGACTAATAATAAAGTAGCAGTTAACCCTTATGCCTGTCCAAAAAGCGCTTCATTCTTACCAGCGCTTCTTCGATTTCCTTAAGTGACGTGGCATAACAGCAGCGCACATATCCTTCCCCGCTCGGCCCGAATGCCGTACCGGGAACAACCGCCACCTTTTCTTCCATTAAGAGTTTCTCGGCAAATTCCTCAGAGCTCATTCCGGTGCTCTTTATACTTGGGAAAGCGTAGAAAGCGCCTTTAGGCTCAAAGCAGGATAAACCGATATCACGCAGTCCTTTTACCGTTACAAGACGGCGATGATTGTAATCTTCCACCATATCGATAACATCCTGCTCTCCGGCTTTCATAGCCTCCAAAGCCGCCATCTGCGCCATAGTTGAGGCACACATTATAGTGTACTGATGAATTTTGGTCATCGCGGCAATTATCGGCTTGCCGGCGGCCGCATATCCGATGCGCCAGCCTGTCATTGCAAATGACTTGGAAAAACCGTTCAGTAAAACAGTATGCTCCTGCATACCCGGCAAGGCTGCGATACAGGTATGCTCCGCGCCGTAAATCAATTGAGAATATATCTCATCGACAATCATCAAAATATCATGTTTACGGGCGAGTTCAGCAATTTTCTGCAGTTTATCATGAGGCATTACAGCACCGGTCGGATTAGCAGGATAACCCAAAAGTATTGCCTTCGTTTTTGCAGTAATCCGGGCTTCGATATCGGAAGCACTGATTTCAAAGTCATTCTCTTCATAGGTGGGAATACTGACCGGAACACCGCCCGCCAGATGAACACAGGCAGGATAGGATACATAGCTTGGGTCCGGCATTATAACTTCGTCACCGGGGTTTAATATGGCTCTCATTACAAGGTCGAGCGCCTCACTGACACCGACAGTAATCAGCAATTCCGAGTTCCAATCATACTCCAGGTCGAAACGTTTTTTCAGATAACGCGATAATTCCTGGCGCACCTCCGGAATCCCTGAATTGGAGGTGTACATAGTCATACCCTTTTCCATCGAATAGATAGCTGCCTCACGGATATGCCAGGGGGTGGTATAATCCGGCTCACCGATTCCAAGGGAAATTACTCCCTCCATAGAGTTTAAAAGGTCGAAAAACTTACGTATCCCGGAAGGAGCAATAGACTTCACCCTGTCCGATATCAATCTGTTGTTTTTCTCATCGTAATCATTGTTCATAGCTGACCTGCCAATAAAAATTTATATTAGTGTTAAAGTATTACCGGTTGCCGCTTTACCTCTTCCGGTCCGTTCAAAATGACGCCGTCTTCTTTATACCTTTTCATTATGAAGTGGGTGGCAGCAGCGCGCACGCCTTCGATAGGTGATAGTTTTTGGCCGACAAAATCAGCTATTTCATGCATCGATTTACCCTTAACCAGCACCGCCAAATCGTATCCGCCCGACATCAGATAAACACTGCTCGCCTGCGGAAAGCGGTATATCTTTTCGGCGATGGCATCATATCCGGTATCTCTTTGGGGAGATACTTTAACCTCGATTAAAGCCCAGACCTGCTCATCGTTAACCTTGTCCCAGTTGATAAGCGTCTTATATTTTAGTATCTTTCCTTCATCTTCCGCCTTACTGACAGCCAAAGCAACATCCTCCGCAGATACTCCCAGCATGGTAGCTATCTGTTCCGGAGTAGTTCGGGAGTCTTCTTCCAATATCTTTAAAATTTTTTTCAGCATGGCATTGCTCCTTGGGTAAAAAGTAACATTGACGTTATTATAGCAGAGTTTAGTTAATATTTTATACCTTGCAAAACAATATTTCCCAAAAAGGGCTTTAATAACCGGCTTCGGTGTCGGAAATATCGCTTTATTCCCGCCATCAATAAATATTCAATCCCGTTTTTCCCATCTATGGTATAATCCTTATGTCAATTTTCATTTTATCGGAGAATGTAATTTTTATGGCTGAATTCTGGCATAACTTTGTTTTAACTTTTGTTCCGCTTTTTATTGTTATAGACGCATTGGGGACACTGCCGGTGCTGATTGCGCTTGGCGAGGAAATGACCTTAAAAGAACGCCATAAGATGATAAATGTGGCAACTATAACCGCAATTGTTGTCGGGTTGGCATTCCTATTCCTGGGGCAATTCATTCTTACTGTGATGGGTATCTCCGTGGGCGCCTTTGCCATCGCCGGCGGACTAATTCTGCTGGTACTTTCCATTAAATTGATAATTACGGGACGTATGGTCGATGTAGATAAGGAAGAAATAGTGGCAATAGTACCAATCGGCACGCCTTTAACGGCGGGACCGGCAACAATAGCAACGCTGTTACTGTTGGCTATGCAGTTTCCGTTATACGTCGTACTGATATCATTTGCCTTAAATATGCTGCTTGCATGGATTATATTCCTTTCAGGTAACAAATTAAGCCATTTCCTTGGGAAAGGCGGACTCGGAGCTATTTCCAAGGTATTCAGTCTGCTGTTGGCAGCCATTGCCGTTAGTATGATAATAAACGGTATGGAGATGCTGGAACTGGTATAAGATAAGGCTTGATATTTCTGTATTGACTGTTGGGATTACGATTATTAAACTTTTAAGGCCGGAAAATGAAAATAATAGGTTTAACGGGTGGAATCGGAAGCGGTAAGAGCACAGTGGCAGGTTTTTTAACGGAACTGGGCGCCGTAGTTCTGGATTCCGATAAAATCGGGCATGAAATACTGGAAACCGATGCCGAAGTGCGGCAGGAAATAGTCGATAACTTTGGCAGGCAGGTGCTCGACCGCAAAGGACGTATCGACCGTAAAAAACTGGCAGATATCGTTTTTAAAGACCGCCAGTCGCTGATAAAGCTCAACCTGATAACCCATCCTCCCATTTACCGCCGCATACAGAGCATTTTAGACGATTGCAGACAGCAGAAAACCGAAGTGGTGGTTATTGAGGCTCCGCTGCTTATCGAAGCGGGCTGGGCGACCTGCGTTGATGAGACCTGGGTGACCATAGCTCCGAGAGAAGTGATTATAGAGCGACTGGAGAAGAGGGGTATGACAAAAGAGGATATAGAATCCCGTATAAGGCTTCAGATTTTGCCCGAGGATAGAATGAAAGCGGCAAAATTAACTATTGATACCAATGTATCGCTTGAAGGCCTGAAAAAAGCGGTTACCGATTTGTGGCATAAAACCGCAGTTGACACCAATCGTTGCTAGCTGATAGAATAAAGTGTTTTATTGATGGAGGTTTACTGAGATTTACGCAATAATTGAAACCGGTGGAAAACAGTATAAAGTAGCTCCCGGCAAAAGCATAAAGGTAGAGCGTCTGGCTGCTGCCGAAGGCGATACTGTCGAGCTGGATAAGGTATTACTGATTGCTGATGATGATCAGCAGATAGTCGGCAAACCCACTATCGAGGGAGCAAAAGTGGTTGCCAAAGTGAAAGGTCAAGGCAAAGATAAAAAAATCATTGTCTTCAAATACAAGAACAAGACGAGAAGCAGTAAAAAAACAGGTCATCGTCAGATGTATACCGAGCTGTCTATCGATGAAATTGTTCAACCGGAGGGTGTCTTAAATGGCTCATAAGAAGGGCGGAGGCTCTACACATAACGGTCGCGACAGCAAACCTAAAATGCTGGGCGTAAAAAGATATGCAGACGAAAAAGCAAATGCCGGAACGATTCTGGTCAGGCAAAGAGGTACCCGTATCAAGCCGGGAAATAACGTCGGGGTCGGCAGAGATTATACTATCTACGCTCTTATAGACGGGATTGTAAAATACGAACCGACGACCAATAACAGAAGGAAGGTCAGCGTTTACGCTGGTTAGATAATTATGAAGGAAAAAATTCATCCCGTTTACCATTCAGATGCCAAGGTTACATGTTCCTGCGGCAATGTATTTACTCTCGGTTCGACCAAGAAAGAAATGAAGGTCGAGCTTTGCAGTCAGTGCCATCCTTTCTTTACGGGTGAGCGCAGAATCATCGATACCGCCGGACGTGTCGAGCGCTTCAATCAGCGTTACAACAGAAAATAGTAACCGGAAGTACAAAAAGCACAAAAGAAAGAGGCGGACTATTCAGTCCGCCCTTTTTTATTTAAGTGTATTCTTTGTGCAGTTCGACCGGGATAATAAACCCTACCTTGACGGTTACCCCGACCGTTATTGATAATCTGCCGCTAAAAATCGGTTTCGATTTTAGTAAAGAAGCAGGTTTTTGCTCCGGTGTGGCATACCGGGCCCAGCGGTTTGGCTTTTACCAAAACGGTGTCGTTATCGCAGTCTATCCACATCTCTTTTACCATCAGCTTATTTCCGGAAGTGGCGCCTTTGTTCCAGAGTTCCTGGCGGCTGCGGCTGTAAAACCAGGCTTCGCCTTTAGTTCGAGTCAGTTCAAGGGATTCCGGATTCATATAACCGAGCATTAACACTTCACCGGTATCGGCGTCCTGGATAACTGCCGGAAGCAGCCCCTGAGAGTCGAGTTTAAGATTTTCTAGCAAAATATTGTTTCTCCTTCTATATTTAATTTCTGCTATTGACAACTATTACTATTTATGCCTGCCGCATCTATGTAACAATACATCGGGATTCAGGATAATCATATTATATTGTCATGCTGAATTCGTGAGGGACGAATGAAGCATCTGGGATGGGGTGAAAAACGTAATAAATACCCCTCCCGCCAGATTCTTCGTCCACCTGGCGGTGTCCTCCAGAATGACAGCTAAATTGAATTATTAAGATTGCAAACCGAGTTGTTATTTATCCAATTCATCGAGCGCCTGCTTTAAATTGATATCCTTGGTATAAAGCGCCTTTCCTATGATAGCGCCGGCGGCTCCTAATTTTTTAAGCAGTTTCAAATGAGTAATGGTGGAGATACCACCCGAAGCGATAACAGTAGCTTTTATGGAATTGATGAGCTCGAAAAGAGCTGTAAAATTGGGCTCCGTTAAGGTGCCGTC
>JAAYAZ010000091.1 GCA_012719115.1 Dehalococcoidales bacterium | reverse complement strand
ACAATCCAAAGAACGGGAATCTATTGCAGCCAGGCAAGTCGTCCATAAACTGTATACATATTTTAAACAGCATCTTAATGAATTACCGCCGGAATATATGCGTTTAAGTGATGAAATCGAAAGGTGTGTCGTAGATTATATTGCCGGAATGACAGACCAGTATGCTATTAATCTTTCAAAAACTATATCCATCTAATTCTTGGATAGATATGTACCTATCGTATTTTATCTAATCTTTAGTATAAATCATTAGTTTAAGTCTTTTTTCGGGCATACAACCAAAATTTATTGTATAATTAGCAGGAACTATGAGCGTTATTGAGGAAGTAAAACAAAAAACTGATATTGTGGAGATTGTTGGTCAATATACAAAATTGACCAAAGCAGGCAAAAACCTTAAAGGATTATGCCCTTTCCACAGTGAAAAGCACGGCTCGTTCTTTATTTATCCCGATGAACAAAGATGGCATTGCTTTGGTGCCTGTAATGAAGGCGGAGACGTTTTCTCTTTTATAATGAAACAGCAGAACATTACGTTTGGTGATGCCCTGCGTATGCTTGCCGAAAAAGCAGGGGTCGAAGTCCCTTCGACAAGCGGTCAAAAAGAGAACAGAGAAAAATTCGATAAAATTTATCAGGTCAACCAGGCAGCGGCACAATACTATCACAACATTTTAATTAATACCGATTATGGAGCAAAAGCCAAAAGTTATGTAATAAAAAGAGGCTTGAATGAGAAATCGATTACCGATTTCCAGCTGGGCTTCAGCTTAAACAGCCGCGACTCCCTTAAGAATTACCTTCTTGACAAAGGCTTTACTGAAAAAGAGCTTTTTGAAGCAGGTGCTATAACTGCAGTAGAAGGTAAAGATTCGCATGATGTATTTCGCAATCGCCTCATGTTTCCGATTACGGATATCAAGGGTAAGTGCTGCGGCTTTGGAGGCAGAACATTCGAGGAGAATCAAGCCAAGTACATCAACTCTCCCCAAACCGCCGTTTTCGATAAGAGCAGCAACCTCTACGGCATTAACCTGGCAAGCCAATCAATACGCAAAGAGGATTTAGCGGTATTGGTTGAAGGTTATATGGATGTCATTATGGCTCATCAGTATGGTTTTTCCAATGTCGTTGCATCTATGGGCACGGCAGTTACCGAAAAACAGATGAATACATTGAAAAAACTAACTAAGAATCTGATATTGGCATTGGATTCCGATACCGCCGGTGAAGAGGCAATGCTGCGCTGTGCCAGTTATGAAAACTTGATGCAAAACGAAATTAAAGTAGCCATAATACCGGCTGGCAACGACCCGGACGATGTTATACGTAAAGATTCTTCCGAGTGGCAAAAACTGGTAAATAATGCAATACCTGTGATAGATTACACCTTTGATATAGTCACAGCAAAACTGGATTTATCCACCGCCAAGGATAAAACTGTTACATCAGAAAAATTGCTGCCGATAATTATACAGATTGAGGATAGGATACGCAGGGCACATTATATGCAAAAATTATCACGCCTGGTAGGTATTAGTGTGCGTGAACTTGAATCGATTGTTAAAAAACCGATAGAATATTCAAAGTATAGCAATAAAAATAAAAGCACCCTATCCGATACAACTATAATCCCGACTTTTTCACAGCCTCTGGAAGAATACTGCTTGACGTTATTACTGCAATTCCCTAAACTTGAATCCTTTAAGCATAAACTTAAACCGGAATACTTCGAAAACACTGAAAACCGTGAGATATTTATTGCTCTTTCGAAAAACGAAGATTTGGATATCATAAAAAATAATCTGGATTATTCAATCCGGGATTATCTTGATAAATTGATAAATAAGGAAGTGCCACCCGGTAAAATCGACCAAAAGATGTCATTTTGCATTCTCAGGTTGCATGAAAAGTTCCTGCGCAGGCTTGAAATGAAGCGAGAAGTAATTTTTGCCGCCGAAGCGGCATCTAAAGGCAATACAGCCGGGCTCAGCAAGCTCGAGGAGCAAGGAATTGATAATAGCAACGAATTGAGAGAGGTCTTTTCGAAGAAATCGGCTGACGGTCAATATAGAGGAGATATTAATGAAACAGGAAAACAGTAAAAGAAGCAAAAAGTCTGAAATTACAAATAAAAAATCGGATTTAGAATTCGATGACGAACCAAAAGTGGCGAACAAAGACGAATCGACTGAAGATGAAGGAAATGAAGAGGATTTTGAATCCGGCGATATGTCTGAAGACGAATTCAATCCATCCAAAGAGGACCTTGAAGAAGAGGAGATGCCAACCGAGCAGGATGTTAAGTTGGCATTACTCGATCCCGGCGATGAACCGGGAATTGTCGATGACCCTGTTCGTATGTATCTGCATGAAATAGGACGTGTTCTACTGCTTACGGCAGAGGATGAAAAGATACTTGCCAAAAAAATGGAGGCCGGCAAGCGTATTAAAGAAATCAAGGAAAGTTATATCGACCAAAACGGCAGAGCGCCCAGTGCAACCGAAATATTATTATGTATGTTAAGAGACCTTTCAAATCTAATGAACATACTGCATCTTTTACAACTGGAACTAAACATTACACCAGGTAATACTTTCAAGGAAAATATTTCCGATAATGCACTTATAGACAGCATTTCAAATGAAATCGACCAAAGATTAACTCATAATATTGCTCAAAAAACAGGGCAGCCGATACCGGATATCGAGCAGTCTATAATAAACCTTTATTTAAATATGAGTTTACTCCCGAAGGATTTCTTGAATGCCATCGACGATAATACGGATTCGGCTGATATCGAACAACTTACAACCGACCAGCAATTTATAGATTCAATCAGCATTTATGAAGATAAATTTCAGTCCTATATAGACCAATTGATAAAGGAATCGAATAAATCCGAAAAGCATTTAATAGAAGCTAATTTGAGATTGGTTGTCAGCGTTGCAAAAAAGCACATCGGACGCGGCATGCCACTACTGGACCTTTTACAGGAAGGCAATATGGGTTTGATTCGAGCTGTTGAAAAATTCGATTACCATCGCGGCTACAAATTCAGTACCTATGCCACATGGTGGATACGACAGGCAATTACCCGTGCTATCGCAGACCAGGCTCGAACTATTCGCATACCAGTACATATGGTAGAAACGATTAATAAACTGCTAAGTGTCAGCAGGAATCTTTCGCAGGAACTCGGACGTGAGCCTACCCCTAAGGAAATAGGTGACGAACTGGAGATTTCACCCGAAAAGGTAAGGGAAATCATTAAGGTATCTCAACTGCCGATATCTCTGGAAGCTCCCATAGGGGAGGAAGAGGATAGCCATTTGGGCGACTTCATCGAAGATCAGAATGCACTGCCACCCCCTGACGCCGCCTCCCGCCAGCTATTAAAGGAACAGATCGAGGATGTGCTGGACAGCTTAACACCTAGAGAAAGACGGGTATTGCAGTTAAGGTTCGGATTGGAAGACGGACGCAGCCGTACGCTGGAAGAGGTCGGGCGAGAGTTCAATGTTACGCGCGAACGTATCCGCCAAATCGAAGCCAAGGCGCTGCGTAAACTGCGCCACCCCACCCGCAGCCGCAAGCTGAAGGATTATCTCGAATAATCTACAGAATTATTAACCAATTCTTAACGCTCACCCCCTAAAAGGTGAGCGTTATTCTTTTGTCATTGCTAGATTTTCCTAAAGAAAAGCCTCTTTAAAGGTACATCCTTCGACAGGCTCAGGACGAACGGATTTTAAATACTTTAAATCGTCTGTAGATATAATAAAACAATAGTAGTATTTCCTTAGCCGTTCGTGGTGAGCTTGTCGAACCATAACGGCGACTAACTAAATCCTCTTTGCTAAGAGTCTTCTTATGTTGTCATTCCGGAGGACGCCGCAGGCGGATAAAGAATCTTGGGGGTTGCGAAAATTATAACATGTAGCAGCCCCTTCTAATATCTTTCGTAGAGCCTGTCCTAAGCTTGACGAAGGAAGCCTGCCGAACCCGAAGTACCCTTTAGGGTGATAACGGTGACGAATATCGAATTACATTCAGATACTTCGTTTGCTCAGCCTGACAAATAGGTAGGGACGACCAATGGTCGTCCGCATTTATGTTTCCGTGTCTGGCGGACGGGCAATGCCCGTCCCTACGGGGTTGACGATTAGATTGTCATCCTGATCCCGATTTATCGGGAACATCATCTTGTGGGTGGATAAACTGTAACTCTTTGCCTCTACCCAAGATGCTTCATTCGTCTATCACGAATTCAGCATGACAGCTTATATAATACAGGTATTTTCTCCCCCAACTATGCTAAAATAATCTGAAATGATTCCAGTCAGTTTAAAGATACACAATTTCATGCCATACCGCGGCGATATGCCCTCATTTTCTTTCGAGGGCATACAGACCGCCTGCATCTGCGGCGATAACGGCAACGGTAAATCCGCCATTGTTGATGCAATGACCTGGGCATTGTGGGGAGAATCGAGAGCAAAAAGCCCCGATGACGTTATACATATCTGGGAATCGGAGGCATCGGTAGAATTCGATTTTCGTATTGAAGACCAACTCTATCGTGTAAAAAGAAAGCGCGCCCGACCTAAAAAAGCTACAGGCGCCGGTCAGAGCAGTCTCGACCTTATGATATATGATGGTGAAGGATTTAAAACCATATCCGGTAATACTATTCCGGAAACTGAAAGAATAATAAAAGACAACCTGAATATGGACTACGACACTTTCATAAACAGCGCCTATTTACGTCAGGGGCACGCCGATCAATTTACACGTCAGCAGCCCGCCAAGCGCAAGGCGGTACTCTCCAATATACTCGGGCTGGATATATACGATAAGCTGGAGGAAAAGGCGCGCGAAAAGATGCGCGGACAACAGACTGAAAGGACGATGCTGGAAAGCGCCATCCGCGACATCGATGCCGAACTGGTCTCGAAACCCGAATTGGAAAACGAATTTGAACAGGCTAAAACCAACCTCTCACAGATTGACAAAGAGGTAAAGGAAAAACAGGCTGAATTCGATGCCGTCAGGCAGAAACGACAGGCGTTGGAAAATAAGCGTCAACAAATGAAGCAACTGGAAGAACATATCGCTTACAGCAATAAACAACTAGCTCTTCGTCAGAGCGAAATCGGGCAGCACGAGAAGCACATAAAAGAATATGAAGACTTACTGGCTCAACGACAGGAAATCGAAAAGGGATATGCGGAGTATGCCAATATTAAGTCTCTCTGTGACGACTTCAACAACAAACTGCAACAGCTTAACAGCTTAAAGGACAAGCGCTGGGTTCTGGAACAAACAATCGAAAAAGCGCGTTCGGGCCTTGTAAACAACCGGTCTGTTCTTAAAAAGACAGTTGAAGACCTCGAAAACAAGGCACAAAAACTGGCTCAGTATAAAGAGGAACTGGCAAAAATCGAAGAGGCAAAGCCGCGCCTGGAAGAGAAGGAAAAGAAATTCGAAGCCAAAAAAGAAAATCGGCAGGCACTGCAATACTCCATCAAACAATTAAAAAGTGAGCAAGAGAGTCTTCAAAAGGAAATCGGTGAAATCGACGAGAAGCTCAACCTTCTTTGCAAAGAGGGTGAAAATAAATGCCCGCTCTGCGAGACCTCCCTGGGGGTTGAGGGTTTGAAAATTATCAGAGAAAAGTTCGAGAATGACAGCAATAATAATACCGCATTGATAAAACAAAAAGAAACCGAAATGTATAATCTGATTACGGAAGCCGAAACCATCGAAAAAGAGATAGCAGCAGATGAAGCAGAACTGAAAAGCCACCAAAAATGGTTGCAAAACAGAGTCGGCAACCTGGAACAGGCAATCGAAGATGCCAAAGAGGCAGGTAATAAGCTCATTAAGCAAAAGGAATTACTGGCTGATACCGAGAAAAAACTGGAATCTTTAGACTATGCAATAGAGGAACAAAAAGAATTAAAGGCATTGGATGAAAAGATAGCTTCGTTAAAATATAATGCGGATGAGCATCTCCATTCTTCAAAAAGACTGACTGAACTACAGGAATTCGATGGTAAGAAACGCGGGTTGGAAGAGGCGGAAAGGCTTTTATCAACCGAAAAAGAGGATTTAGCAAAAGCCGCAGCGGCATCGGAAGAACTGCAAAAGCAGCTCGATATCGATGAAAAGAAGAAAAAGGCCATTGAAAAAGAACTGGAAGCACTGCCTCAACTGGAAAGCGAATCGGAACAGGCAGAAAACATATTAAAGACCGTTTCCGCAAGGCAAAGAGATGCCCAGGAAACAAGCGGCAACCTCAAAGGAAAACTGGAACACCTGCAAAATCAGGAAAAGAAGAAAAAGGAAAAGGAAGCACAGTTAACTACCATTTCGAAAGAAGCAGGTATTTACAGCGAATTAGCACAGGCATTCGGTAAAAAAGGCATCCAGATGATGCTCATAGAAACCGCCCTGCCCGATATCGAGAATGAAGCCAATGAACTGCTGGGAAGAATGACTGATAACCGCATGCACGTCAAATTCGACCCGCAAAAGCTTACTAAAAAAGGCGATGTGCAGGAGACGCTCGAAATCACTATCTCGGATGATCTGGGAGCACGGCCTTATGAGACCTACAGCGGCGGAGAGTCCTTCCGCATTGATTTTGCCATCCGTATTGCCCTGTCGAAACTACTGGCAAAGCGAGCCGGTGCACCTCTGCCCACTCTGATAATAGATGAGGGATTCGGTACGCTGGATAATATCGGCATTGAAAAGATTAAAGAAGCCATCAATTCTATCAGGAATGACTTCGAGAAGATTATTGTAATAACCCACATCGATGAATTGAAAGATGCATTCCCCAGCCGCATCAACGTCACCAAGACGCCTGACGGCTCGGTAATCGAGCTTAATTAAAGCCCCATATCCTCCGCCACGTCCTGCATCGCCTTCAGTCCCAGTTCGATAAACTCGTTCAGTTCCAGCCCCAGTTCGCTGCACGAGGCAATTTGTTCCCTATTCGCTCCGGCGGCAAAAGCCTTTTCTTTAAACCTCTTTGCAACCGACTTCACTTCTACAAAAGCCAGTTTTTTCTCTGGGCGAACAAGCGCCGCTGCAGTTATCAGCCCCGTTAACGGGTCTGCACAGTAGAGCGCTTTATCAAAATTATTTTCGCGTTCAACGCCCAGCATTT
>JAAYAZ010000090.1 GCA_012719115.1 Dehalococcoidales bacterium | reverse complement strand
TAGTTAAAAACAGCAATTTTATGATGTATATCATCATCACTTTTCTGCTTTTAATCGGATTCGGGCAAATGGTAAGCACTCTTTCGGTTTATTCTGTGGATTTTGCCGGCTTCACAACAGCTCAATACGGCTCACTTTTAACGCTTAACGGCATTATAGTGGTGCTTTTACAGTATCCGATGGCATCTATAACGAGCAATAGACCCAAGTATAAGGTGCTGATTACGGGCAGTTTACTGGTATTTGCGGGGCTGATTACATTCTCCTGGGTCGGCAGTTATACGCTGGCTGTTTTGGCAATGGTTATGTTGAGCTTCGGAGAAATTACCTTTTCGCCGGTTGCTCTTTCGGTGGTCAGCGATATTGCCCCCAAGAGGCAACGCGGTTTGTATATGGGTACATTTTCTTTAAGCGAAACGCTCGGGCACGCCACCGGACCCTTTGTCGGCGGTGTACTGATGGATGTTTTCGCCAAAGACCCGATATTCATCTGGGGGGGATTAGGGGCATTTGCACTGGCTGCCGCTATCGGATTTCTGTGGTGGGGAAAGCGTTTTTATAAGACGCCGATTTAAGTAAAGTTAATTTTATCTTAATATAGAATACCTGTTAGAATCCTTAATTCCCGTCACAGTACAGACTGGGTACAAGGATAACAAAATAGACCGGGCACATAAGTAACAGTTAAGGTATGGTCATCCTGAAGCCACAAAGAGTGGCTGAAGAATCCGGGGAGTGGTAAACAACGAATCACAAAACCTACCACGGATGTTGAGTTCCGGCTTGCCGGAACGAAATCCCGATTCATCGGGGCTCCGTTCGTCCCTCACGAACTCAGTATGACATTAACCGAGCCGTTCGTGGTGAGCTTGTCGAACCATAACGGCGTCGAAAGTCGAATCGCATTCAGATACTTCGCTCCGCTCAGCATGACAAAAAAAGTAGGGACGACCAATGGTCGTCCGCATTTATGCTCCCGTATCAAGCGGACGGGCAATGCCCGTCCCTACGAATTTAATGATTAAATTGTCATCCCTCATCAGTCTCGCTTCGCTCGACAGCTTCCCCCAAGGGAAGCCGTTTTAATTTATGACACATCGGGATGAGTGTATATAATATTCAACTAAAAATCCATTACGAATCTACCGTTTTTATGCAGCAGGTCACCGTCAACACGGATTTCACCGCCGTTTCTGAGGTCGCAAATCATATCCCAGTGTATCGCCGATTCGTTCTTGCTGCCGCTTTCCGGATAACCGGCACCCAGCGCCATATGGAAACTGCCGTTAATTTTTTCATCGAAGAGAATCTCGCCGGTAAACCTATTGATATTGGGGCTGGTACCGATGGCAAACTCGCCCAGTGTACGCGAGCCGGCATCCGTATCCAGCATCTTAAGGAGGTAATCCTCGTTCTTTTCGGCGCTGGCTTTTACCACCTTGCCGTTTTCGAACCACAATCTGACTCCGGTTACTTCTTTGCCACCCTCGATTGCCGGATAAGAGAAATAAACATGTCCGTTAACACTGTCTTCAACCGGACTGGTAAAAACCTCTCCGTCCGGCATATTATAGCGCCCGTCGCAGTTTATAAAAGGACGCCCTTCGATGCTTAATGTCAGTTCGGTTTCCTCTCCCCTGATGTATACGAATTTTTTCCCTTTAAGCCAGTCTATTATATTTTGCTGGCGTTTCGAGAAACGCTGCCAGTAGCCTACCGGGTCTTCCATATCAGGCAGACAGGCTTTATAGACAAAATCTTCATATTCGGATAGGCTCATTTCGGCATCCTGCGCATAAGCGTTAGTGGGGAATATGGTATAAACCCAGCGAAATTGTCCGTCAGCGGAACGGCGCATCTGCGTTTTCATCAGTTCTGTTCTGGCTTGATGGCGGGTTACCATTCGCGACGGCTCCACGCTGCTGAGAGCTTTGGTGTTTGAAGTGGCGCCGATAGCTATGGAAACGTCGTAGTTGTCAGTGATTATCTTTTCGGGCTCATGGATAAACTTCAGCTGCTCGTCGGAAGCATACTTGTAGAGGATTTCAGCTAATCCTTCCGGCTCTAAAAACACTATCGGGTGCCCGCCGGCTTTCAATACCTCGGCATAGACAGCTTTTACCAGCGGCGCAGCCGCATACTCACCCCGTATTTTTACCTTGTCGCCCTTTTGCACGGTTACAGAGTAATTGACTAAAAGTTCAGCCATTTTTTCTATTCGAACATCTTTCATAATCGCACCTCTAAAATACTTCTAAAATATTCCTACATTTTATACCACTATCAGATATAAATGCCACTTGCAATCTAATATCCGAAGGAATAGAATATCATCCATTCTGATAATTTCAGTTGCGGATAAGTGTATTTTACATTTGGGAAAAACGTTCTATAATTAAATTATAAGGTATTTCAAAACATAAAAGCCGAAGGTACAGTTGTGTACCCAAAAGGTAAAAAGGAGTATATAACAAACAGGTGAAGACAAACTTAAAAACAATTAGTAGCACTGATTCCTTGGATACCCTCTCGGATAGCTACAGCTGCGATGGTGATGACGAACCACCCAGTAGCAGTGATGAATCAGAACCCCCGCAATGCCTCCCCGCATCTAACAGACTGAAGCTTTTCAGAACAGTCCCTGATAAAGATTGGAACGATTGGAAATGGCAATTCCTCAATCGTATAACCTCAGTTGAACAGCTGGCCAAATATGTCCCTCTATCAGCAACAAGGTATGCCGAAATAAGCACAGTAACCAAGACTTATCCGTTGTCTATTACTCCTTATTATCTTTCACTTATGGATTTAAGTAATCCGCAGGACCCGGTTGCCATGCAGGCTATTCCTTGCATTGAAGAAATAACCGTCAAATCCACCGGAGTCGAAGACCCCCTTGAAGAAGAAAGGGATTCGGTCGTACCCGGACTGGTACACAGATACCCTGACAGAGTATTGATGGTACTCACCGACATCTGCCCGATGCTTTGCCGTCATTGCACACGCAAACGTGAATGGAAAAAAGGGGGCTGGGTACGCACACCGGACGATATCGAAAAGATGTTAAATTACATACGCAACAACAAAAACATCAGAGACGTCATTTTATCCGGCGGTGATTGCCTGACTCTTTCAAACAACCATCTGGCAAACGTCATTCACAGTTTGAGGCAGATCAATCATGTAGAAATTATCCGTATCGGCACACGTTTTCCGGTAGTCCTGCCGCAGCGTATCGACAGCGAGTTTTGCGATATGCTTTCGGAATATGGCCCGATATGGTTAAACACTCACTTCAACACCATAAACGAGATAACCCCGGAATCGGCTGCCGCTGTCGACCGCATTATCCGTGCCGGCGTTCCGGTAAATAACCAGAGCGTGTTGATGCGCGGTATAAACGATACCGTCGAAAAGCAGACCAGATTATGCCAGGGATTGCTAAAGATAAAAGTGCGCCCCTATTACCTATTCCAGTGCGATGAAGTACAGGGAACAGACCACCTGCGTACTACTATAGATACCGGCATTAAGATAATCGAAGGTATGCGAGGCTTTACCTCGGGGCTGGCTATACCAAACTTTGCTGTAGACCTGCCTCAAGGTGGAGGCAAGATTACACTCCAGCCCAATTACATAGTTGCCAGAAG
>JAAYAZ010000089.1 GCA_012719115.1 Dehalococcoidales bacterium | reverse complement strand
TATATCCAAGACACTAAGTTCCTTCCAAGGCATCGGCGTTACCTCCTGCCTATACCTTAACTGTTACCTATGTGCCCGGTCTAGTTTGTTACCATTGTACCCGGTCTGTACCGGACTCGACAGCTTCCCTTGGGGGAAGCCGTTTATTGTTTCCCACCCCCCGGATTCTTCGGCCATCTCTTATGGCCTCCAGAATGACAATTTAATCGCTAACGCCGTAGGGACGGGCATTGCCCGTCCGCCAGATACGAAAACATAAATGCGGACGACCATTGGTCGTCCCTACGTTATTTATTTGTCATATTAAGTAGCGATGAAGTACAAGAGCCGTTCGTCCTGAGCCTGTCGAAGGATAACGGCGATTAAATAAATAGAAATAAAAAAATCCGCTCTATTGACCCTTCGATTAACTCGGGGAGAGCGGATTTAATAATTAATCAATGACTGCTAATCAACCGGCAGGTCCATCTTATACTTTTTCAAAGTCTCTTTTATCAGGTTAGCTGTATTTTCGTCCGGCTCGTAGAGCGGGGGGCGCGGGCTGCCTACCCGGAAGCCGATTTGATTTACGGCATATTTGATGGGTATCGGGTTGGCAATTTTGAAAAGCACGTCGATTAGCGGTATCAGATGACGGTGTATTTTCGCCGCTTTTACGGTATCTCCCGCTACGAAGCTGTTTATCATTTCACGTATCTGATTGCCGATGATGTTGGAGGCTACACTGATAACTCCGTAACCGCCCAATGCCATTATTGGAAGCGTGTCGTTGTCGTTACCGCTCCAAACCAGAAAATCATCTGCGGTATTTTCTATAATACGGCTGATTTCATTTAAGTTGCCGCTGGCTTCTTTAATACCGATAATATTGTCTATTTTACTGAGCTTGATGACGGTATCGGATGCCAGGCTGGCGACTGTTCTGCCGGGTACATTGTAAAGAATACAGGGCAGGTTGGTGTTTTCGGCAATGGCTTTGAAGTGCCGGTATAAGCCGTCCTGTGTCGGTTTATTGTAATAGGGGACTACCAGCAGACAGGCATCGACGCCGCACTCTTCGGCTTGCTGGGTTGTTTCAATCGCTTCACGCGTGCTGTTGCTGCCGGTTCCGGCAATAACTGAGCCTTTATCCCCGACAGCCGCCTTAATCTCACTAAAAAGACGGAGCTCCTCTTCTCTAATCAGGGTCGGTGATTCACCGGTGGTGCCGACTATAACCAGCCCGTCGCTTCCTGAGGCAAGCAAAGCAAGCGCCAGTTTTTTAGCCTGTTCATAGTCCAGTGCGCCGTCATCTTTAAACGGCGTCACCATCGCTGTAATTACTCTTCCTATATCTTTCATAATTTAACCTCCGTTGGGATGGAGCCAGTCTCTTTTTATCATCTCTTCGGCGATTTGAATTGTATTCAGAGCGGCTCCCTTTCTTATATTATCGGAGACTATCCACATTACCAGACTGTTGGAGTGGGAAACGTCAGTGCGGATGCGCCCGACATATACATCATCGCTTCCTGCCGCTGAATATGCCTGCGGATAGAGGCTGATGGCGGGGTCATCTACCAGTTTTACACCCGGGGCCTGTGATAGAATGCGTTTGGCTTCATCGGGAGTAATGGAATTGGTAAACTCTACAGTTACCGCTTCACTGTGGCTTATGAATACCGGTACACGGACACATGTTGCGGAAATGGCAATGTTGTCGTCATGCATAATCTTTCTGGTTTCTTCTACCATTTTCCACTCTTCCTTAGTATAGGCATTATCCAGAAAAACATCTATTTCCGGCAGCACGTTAAAGGCTATTTGATGCGGATAAACATGGGGGACAACTGTCTGTCCGTTCAATATCTGCTTGGATTGATTTGTAAGTTCATCTATGGCAGCGGTTCCGGTGCCTGAAACCGATTGATAGGTGCTGGCAATAATCCTCTTTATCGGATTTATCTTATGCAGCGGGTACAATGCCACTACCATCTGAATGGTCGAGCAATTCGGATTGGCGATAATGCCCTTGTGTTTCCTGATGTCCTCAGGGTTGATTTCGGGCACTACCAGCGGCACCTTGGGGTCCATTCTCCATGCCGAACTGTTATCCACCACAACCGCACCGGACTGAGCGGCAATAGGAGCAAAGTAGCGGCTTATTTCAGCCCCTGCCGAAAACAGGGCAATTTCAATTCCCTTAAAAGAATCGGGAGTGGTTTCTTTAACTTCAACTTCCTGATGGTTGAAAAACAGTTTTTTACCGGCCGAGCGGTCGGATGCTAAAAGTGCAATCGATTCAACCGGAAAGTTACGCTGTTCCAGTACTTTAATGAATTCCTGCCCAACCATACCTGTTGCGCCGACAATTGCTAATCTAAAACCTTTCATAATGCCTCCTACAATCCCAGTAGGGTATCCAGTCCGTAAACCAGTCCCTTGCGGTTTATTACTTCTTTAATTGCCAACAATACCCCAGGCATATAGCATTCCCTGCTGGTGGTATCGTGTATTATGCTTAAAGTTTGACCTGCAGTACCGAACCTGACTTCCTGCCTTGCCAGTATTCCGGGCAGGCGCACGCTGTGAATGGGTACGCCGTTTACCATTTTACCGCGGCTTTCGGTATCCTTTTGTTGCGGCATAACTCCGGGCGGTTTCCCGTTTCTTCCTTCCGAAATTGCCAGAGCTGTTTTTATGGAAGTACCCGAAGGGGCATCTGCCTTAAGATGATGATGCAGTTCGATGATTTCGGCATAATCGAAGTACTTGGATGAAATCTTGGACAGGTAGGTCATAATTACAGCCCCGAGCGCAAAGTTGGGCGCCAAAACTACACCTGCCCCCTGTTCTTTAGCCAGATTGTCAATCTGGTTCATTTCATCCTGTTTTAATCCGGTAGTGCCGATAACCAGATTGACTTTATGTTTCAGTGACAGCATAGCGGTCGGAAAAGAAACCGATGCAATGGTGAAATCTACCAGTACATCCGGACGACAATCCTTAAGAATCTGCTCCAGGTTCGATGAGAAGGGGACCTTGCCGGAGCCGTCGGGGAGCGTTAGAAATTCATTGTTAACCTGTGCTTCTATCGCTCCCACTATTTGCGTATCGAGGTCAAGGCAGACTGCCTTGACCACTTCCTGTCCCATTCTGCCTGAAGCGCCATTTACTGCTACACGTATCGGTGTCATATCACACCCCCTTTATACTAGAAACGGCGTTTATTCTGCGGAGGGTTTGAACGATTCGGCGGGCGGCTGAAATTATCTCTTCTTTGGGGTTGTCTGTCTTCGGGTTTTTCAGATGCGTTGGAAAAAGCAGCCCTTCTGGACAGATTAACCCTGCCCTGGTTGTCGATTTCAGTCACTTTAACGGTTATTTCGTCACCGATTTTAACCACATCCTCGACTTTATCGACACGGTAATCAGCCAGCTCGCTGATATGAACCATTCCGTCTTTACCGGGAAGCACTTCCACAAAAGCGCCGAAATTCATAATGCGGGTTACTTTTCCTGTATATATAGCCCCGACTTCGACATCACGAATAAGGGCATCTATCATGTCCATTGCTTTCCTTGCGGATGCTTCATCAGCCGAACCGATAATAGCGATACCTTCGTTGTTAATGTCAACGGTGGCTTTGCTTTCTTCTACTATGGAGCGTATGGTTTTACCTCCCGGTCCGATAACCGTGCCTATTTTATCAGCCGGTATGGCTACTTTATACATACGCGGAGCATACGGGCTGAGTTCCGGCTTGCTCTCGCTGATGGTCTGTAGCATCTTATCGAGGATAAACATTCTGGCTTCGCGAGCCGGCTTCAATGCATCGATTAAAATATCGGCGCTGATACCCTTGGGCTTCATATCCAGTTGAACGGCGGTAATACCCTCGGCAGTGCCGGCTATTTTATAATCCATATCACCGTAATTATCTTCCATACCCTCGATATCAGTTAAAAGGGCATATTTACCATCCTCACCGGTAACCAGACCGATGGAAATACCGGCAACCGGCGCTTTGATTTTGATACCGGCATCCATTAACGACATAGTTGAAGCGCAGCAGCTTGCCATCGAGGTGCTTCCGTTCGAGCTTAAGGCTTCCGATACCAGCCTCACCGTATAGGGAAATTCCTCATCAATCGGCACTACCGGAAGCAGTGCACGCTCTGCCAGTGCGCCGTGTCCATATTCACGCCTGCCGGTAACTCCGGCACGTTTTGCTTCTCCGGTGGAGAAGGGCGGGAAATTATAATGATGGATATATCTCTTGGGTTCATCGAAGCCCAAGCCGTCTATTTGCTGTTCTTTCTTTATCGGTCCAAGCGTTGTAACGGTAAGTATCTGTGTTTCTCCGCGTGAGAACAGGGCTGAGCCGTGAACACGGGGCAGCACTCCAACCTCACATTTGAGAGGGCGAACTTCATTTAACTGGCGTCCGCTGACACGTTCTCCCTTTGTCAGGATATTTCCCCTGATGAGTTTCCTGACTTCCCTGTCGAATGCCTCAAGTATATCGAATTCCGAATGTTCCTCTTTGAGGGCTTCAACCAGTTCCTTTTTTAAGGTATCTATGGATTCGATTCTCTCCGCCTTGGTCGGCAGGGTATAAGCGCTGTTTAAACGGTCGCCGATAAAAGAGGAAACCGCTTCTTTGGTCTCTGCGCTGATTTCAATAACCGGCGCTTCCTCTTTAGGTTGTCCCAGAGCCTGAGCCATTTCTTCCTGCAGAGCGATGATTTCCTGGTTGGCTTCGTGCCCCAGCCTT
>JAAYAZ010000088.1 GCA_012719115.1 Dehalococcoidales bacterium | reverse complement strand
CTCTTTTATAATTCCTATTTCCTGAACGATACCTGTAAACATATTACTATTCCTTTACATATCCTATAAACATTATATCATCACCGAACCGCTCTTCATTTAAAATCTTAAGTTTCACGGCGTCCATTATCTTTTCCACACCCTTGCCCCCGATAGCCGTTTTCGCTTTCTCTCCGCCGATAATAATCGGAGCTACGAAAGCAACCACTTTATCTACCAGTTTCTGGTCGAAAAGCGAACCGAAAAGAATGCTGCCTCCCTCTACCAATACACTCATTATCTGCCTTTTCCCCAATTCCGTCATTAACGCCTTCAACTCTATATAACCTTCTTTGGAAGGTATCTCCAGAAGCTCCGCGCCAACACTTTGAAAATCTTCCTTTTCCTTTTGCGTCGCTTTTCTTGCTATAACAATTATGGTATCTCCCGGCTCTGAGAAGATTTTAGCAGTTACCGGAGTCAAACCCATACCGTCAATTATTATCCTGAGCGGTTGTTTTCTGGACGTTCCTCCCCGCCCGCCGCCACACCTGGCGGTAAGCTGCGGGTCGTCTGCCAGTACTGTATTTACACCTGCCATAATGGCATCATTTTTATAACGCAAATTGTGCACAAAATGTCTGGATTCCTCACCGCTTATCCATTTGGAATCCCCGGTAAAGGTTGCTATCTTACCATCCAGGCTCATTGCATACTTCACAGTAATGAATGGCATTCCGGTTAATTGAAACTTTATGTAAGCTTCGTTGATTTCTCTGGCTTTTTTCTCTCTCTCGCCAAGAAAGGTTTTTATACCTGCATTCTCCAGTTCGTCTCTGCCCTTGCCGTTTACAATCGGATTCGGATCCAGAATCGACATATGTACTTCGCTGATCCCGGCTTCTATAATGGATTTAGTGCATGGAGGCGTACTCCCATAGTGGCAACATGGCTCAAGGGTAACATACATTACCGCTCCGCGGGCATTATCTCCTGCCTGTTCAAGCGCTACAATTTCGGCATGCCCGCAACCGGGCGGCTGTGTATAGCCTTTTCCGATTATTTCATTATCTTTAACAATGACCGCACCGACAGCCGGATTAGGGCTCACCTCTCCCAGTGCCAGCTTTGCCATAGATAGGGCCTGTTCCATATAGTCCATGGTATCATTCTAGCACTCTCTTTTTTATAAGTGCAAACAGCGAGGATATATGATACGTCAAATATATTTTACTCGTCGGAAAAGCCTTAAAAAGCAATTAGTTAAGGACTAATAATTAAACAGAATAAATGAGGTCGCTATATATATGCAGAGAATCAACAAGGCATGCCAGCTAATAATTCCGAATGTTTTACGTTTATTCTTAAACTTAAGCCCCATAATCACTATCAGGGTCATTAATATCATAGCCAGTGCCGTAAACAGGTTTCTGGACGATACATCTGATAATAATGGTCCGCCGGAATAAAAAATGTCGGTAATAAAAATATTGGCGGTATTTAACATATTCGCCCCCAGAATATCACCGACAGCAAGGTCAATGGCCCCCATACGCAGAGCCGTTATAGCCACCACTATTTCAGGAAGCGATGTGCCGATGGCTAAAAACAGGCTGCCTACAAAACTGGCGTTAAGGTTATAGGTAACAGCTATCTCATCACCGATAAACGAAAGCCAGATTCCCCCACCTATAATCCCCAGGGCAGCAATAGCAAAGGTTCCGTATATCTTAAGATTGCTAAGCTCGGTATACTGTGATTCTTCATCAACAACGGGCTCAGGGTGTTTCTTGTTATATAAAAACATTTGGCGAATGCCCAATATATATAGAGTAAAGATAATTATGCTGGTTAATCCAAACCAGCCGAGCGATATACCTGTAACTACATCGCCTATCACAATACTTAAAGCTGCCACAAAAATCAAAAGGATACCCAGAAAAGCAGGTAAAATATACCTGGTACTGGCAGATGTTAATACAGGTTCTTTTTTATAGAAGATGTCTAAAACAGCAAGTATAGACAGGTTAAAAATGCAGCTGCCCCAGAAATTACCGAGGGCAAGGTCAGGCTGTCCGACAAAAACAGCTGAACTGACACCGGTCACCATTTCGGGCATCGAGGTAACAAGCCCGATTAGAATAAGCCCAATCCACATACGACCCAGTCCGGTGCGCTCGGAAATAGCATCTCCGTACCGGGCAAGTTTGGTACCGGCAAGCAGTATTATCAGACAACATAAAACAAGTTTAATCCATATCAATTCAGTTATATATTCCTAACTATAAATAAATAAGCCAAGCGGTGTTATACGTAAAGCTAATTAACAAAAATTAGGGGCTTAAGGATTTTAAGCCCCTAATATCATAGCATATCTGTGTTTATACTCTAAAATATTCTTATGCTATCGTATAGACTACCTGTACAGTTACCGAGACAGTCAACTGACCTGCGCTGATACTGGTTGGCACTCTCCCATCCGACTCTGCATATTGCCCACCCGGCTTTTCTATCGAATAATACGAGCTTTCGTAGATACTTATCGGTTTTCCAACTTTTACACCGGCGGATTGTGCCAGTTGAATAGCGTTTTCTTTGGCTTTATCCATAGCTTCCAGGCGTGCCTCTTCATAGTACTCTTCGGGATTATCAATACTAAAAGTAATGCCGTTGATAACAATATATTCCCCGCCGGCAGAAACAGCATCATCTATGATGTCGCCGATGGCATCCATATCTCTTATTTTTACATTGACAACACTTATTACTCTGTATCCGATGAAAATATTTTCTCCGTTTGTCCATTCCCAAACCGGCTGTATGTCATACCTTGCTGTTTGAATGTCCTCTTCGGCAATGCTGCGGTTTTCCAATACATTCATAACATCAGCCATCGATTGCGCTGCCTGTTGCTGGGCTTCGGACAGAGATTTCATCAGCACCTGCACACCGATATTTACAAGTGCAATATCCGGAATAACCTCAACTTCACCGACACCGGTTACGGTTATGCCGACATCCTGGTCGCTCTGTATGCTGAGCATAAAAGATTCATCACTCGATGTATCATACATATCGCAACCTGCTAATTCTACCATGAGTGGGATTAATAATAATAATGCAAAAACAATCTTTAATTTCTTCATTGCAATTCTCTCCTTTCTACCAAATATATAGTGTTCTTTCTTTAAACACCCCAATTATACTGTTATATAGAACGAACTGTAAATGATTTTCAAATGTTTGGCAAGCACTATTAAATAGTTTATAATTCTGATTACCTTGGAGAATAGTTTGTTCGATTCAACTAATGTAAAAAATCTGCTTTTAGAGTTTGCCGGCATACTCGCACTGGCAATAGCCATTTTTTTGCTGGTGCAGACATTTGCGGTTAAGGCTATAGTAGACGGCTCCAGTATGGTACCCAATCTGAGCCACGGCCAAAAAATACTTGTGAACAAAGTAGCCTATCTTTTCTCCGGACCGGATAGAGGAGATATAATTGTTTTCGACCCTCCCGTATCTTCTCAAAACGATTACATTAAACGTGTCATCGGCCTCCCCGGAGAGGTTGTTGAAATAAAAGACGGCATTGTTTATATACATCAAACCGATGGTAATATTATTCCGCTCGATGAGTCGGCATATATATCCGACAAACCGTCATATACCTTTACTAGTGAAATAATACCCCAAGACCACTATTTTGTGCTGGGAGATAACCGCAATAACAGCGGGGATTCACATTACGGATGGTTTGTTGCGCGTTCAAGCATTGCCGGTAAAGCCTGGTTTTCCTACTCACCGTTATCGGATTTCGGGCTTGTGCCAAATTATTCTTTTGAGTGACGATATG
>JAAYAZ010000006.1 GCA_012719115.1 Dehalococcoidales bacterium | reverse complement strand
GCAGGCTCAAATGCTCCCAGCGCGCCTCCAGTCCCTTAATGCGCTCCAGCACCTGCTGATGCCTTGCCGTAGCCTCTACAATGGCTGCTCCGTCGTTACATTTCGTCTCATCGGCATACAGCGCTTCAATGCCGGTCTTTTCATTTTCAAGCCGGGATATCTCATGCTCTACCTTTTCGATTTCGTCTTTTACCGCTTTAGAGCGGCGGAAATACTCGTTGCGCAGCCGGGCTTCCTCGTTCTTGCGCTGTTTTATATCATCGGAAGAGGGTTTTAACTTATTATCCACAGATTGGGCATTAACAGCTTCTTTTTCTTCCCTTTTTTCGATATAGTAGTCGTAATCCCCAAGGTAGATTTTGATGCTGCCGTCTTTTACCTCGATGATTTTGTTGGCTACCTGGTTAATCAGCAAGCGGTCATGTGTAATGAAACAGAGTGTGCCGGTATATTCTTCCAAAACATCCGTGAGTACTTCGCGCGAAGCAATATCAAGATGGTTGGTAGGTTCATCCATCAGTATGAAATTAGCCGGTTTAAGTAGCATTTTAGCTATGGCAAGGCGCGCTTTTTCACCTCCGGAGAGCACTGATATTGTTTTGAAAACATCGTCGCCGGCAAAAAGGAAGGCTCCCAGAAGCGAGCGCAGCTGCTGGTCGGAGGGCTCGGAAGATACACCCCTCATTTCGGAGATTAAATCGTTTCCCGGATTTAAAAGCTCCAGCTGATGCTGTGCATAATAGGCTGTTTCCACTTTATAACCCAACATTCTCTCGCCGCTTTCGAAAGGCAGCACTCCGGCAAGGATTTTTAGCAGGGTGGTTTTACCGGCCCCGTTGGGTCCAACCAGCGCCACTTTATCGCCGCGCTCGATTGTCAGGTCGATGCCTGCATAGACAGCTTTTTCACCGTAGGATTTATAAAGGTTTTTTAGGGTAATAACCTCGCGTCCGCCCGGCTGCGGTTTTGGAAAGTTGAAGTTCACCTTTTTAGTGACGCGCGGCACTTCAATACGCTCGACCTTTGCCAGCATTTTAAGGCGGCTCTGCACCTGTTTCGCCTTGGTTGCCTTGTAACGAAAGCGGTCAATAAACTCCATTTCCTTGGCAATTTTCTTTTCCTGCCGCTCGGCAGCCGCTTCCATTTTTTCCGCTTCTTTCTGCCGCATTTCGATATAGCCGTTATAATTGCCGCTAAAGCGCACCGGCTTGCCGTTTTCGATTGCCAGTATTTTATTCGTTACCTTATTTAAAAATGACCTGTCGTGTGATGTTAAAAGTACCGCCCCCTCGTAGCGCACCAGGTAATTTTCGAACCAGATGCACGATTCCAGGTCGAGGTGATTGGTAGGCTCATCAAGCAGCAGCAGGTCGGGGTTTATAGCCAGTAATCTGGCTAGAGCCGCACGCATCAACCAGCCGCCGCTTAAGCTGTTCAACGGACGCAAAAAATCTTTTTCGGAAAAACCGAGCCCACAAAGTATTACCTTTGCGTGATGCTCGATATCGTTTCCTCCGAGCAGTTCGAAGCGGTGCTGCTTCTCCCCAAGTTCATCAAGCAGGGAAGATTTTTCGGCTTCATCAAGAGCGCCCTCCAGTTTAAGGACTATGGCATCTATGCGCGCCTTCAGCGCTTTGGTTTTTTCACAACTATCTGTAATTTCTTCAAGCAGAAGTTTATTCGAAAAAGGCTCTACGTCCTGTTTCAGATAGCCGACGGTCATTCCTCTCTGACGTGTGATTACGCCCTCATCGGGGGTGATGTTACCGGCTATGATTTCGAAAAGAGTCGTTTTACCGGAGCCGTTAGGACCCAGCACGGCGATGCGGTCGCGCTCGCCCACGCTCAGCGATAAACCTGAAAAAAGAGTGCGCAGACCGAATGATTTGGAGAGATTACTGATATTTAGCATACTAGATTATACATTCTGAAAGCCGCTTGGGGGAAATGTGCTCCTGATGTCAATAACCCGTGTGTGAAACGCGCCTATCAGGGTTTGACTGCTTTAGGGGCAATGGTATTTTCCACCCTCAAAAAAGCTTCAACCGCATCGGGGACAAACTGGCTCCCCGAACCCTTTTGAATTTCTTCAAGAGCTACTTTATGCCCCAGAGATTTACGATAGGGGCGGTCGCTGGTCATTGCGTCGTAGGCATCCGCCAGCGCCATAATACCGACGCCTATGGGAATCTGCTCACCGGACAGTCCATCGGGATATCCGCTGCCGTCGAAACGCTCGTGGTGTAAGCGCACCATATCAAGAATCTCATGTTCTTCCACAACCGGTTTTAAAATACGCTCCCCGATTATTGAATGCGTCTTGATATGCTCGTATTCTTCCGGGGTAAGCGGAGCAGGTTTATTTAATATCTCCTCTTTTACGCCGATTTTACCGATATCGTGAATCAGACCGGCAAGCCTTATGTTTTCAATACTTCCGTCATTCATACCCAGTTCTTTTGCGATAGCCACAGAAATTTCCGAAACTCGCTCCGAGTGTCCGCTGGTATATTCATCCTTAGCCTCCAGCGCCAGAGCCAGTGCGGTAACGGCATTCATAAAAGCGTCGCGTATTTTATCCGCCTGCGCTTGTACCTTCTCTTCGAGGTTGTGCTGGTAATCCAGAACCTCCAGCTCCAGCCGCCTTGTATTCAGAGCACGCGCCACACTTATTGCCACTTCATCCAGATTAAAAGGTTTCGGGAAGTAATCGTATGCACCCAGCCTGACGCACTTGATGGCAGTTTCCGCATCGCCCACGGCAGTCGCCATAATAACTATAGCATCCGGATATTTCTTTTTTAATTCAGGCAGCAGCTCCATTCCGGAGCCACCCGGCATCATAATATCCAAAATAACCAAATCAGCAGGGCTTTCGTTCATCTTATCCATAGCCTGCCGTGAACTCTCGGCTTCAAAACAGGTATATCCCAACGATATCAGCTTATGGCATAAAAGACGCCTGATAACCGCTTCATCATCGACTACAAGTATCTTCCAGTCACCGTTACCGATTTTATTCATTATTCTCCTCGTCGGTTTCTTCAGGCGGATTTATTGGGAGTTCCACTATAAACGTAGCCCCTTTCCCCAATTCGCTTTCCGCATAAATGTTTCCGCGGTGCTGCAAAATTATACCATGACAGATACTCAAGCCCAAACCGGTTCCCTTGCCCACTTCCTTGGTGGTGAAAAAGGGGTCGAACAGTTGCTTCAAATTCTCCCTGGATATACCGGGGCCGTCATCGGTAAAAGATACCCTGACCATC
>JAAYAZ010000268.1 GCA_012719115.1 Dehalococcoidales bacterium | reverse complement strand
ACCAGCATCTGTTGTTCACCGCCGGAAAGATAGCCGGCAGTGTTTTTCCTCAGGTCTCTTAAGCGCGGAAAGTATTCATATACCATTTCGATATCCCGGTTGATTTCAGCCCTGTTTTTTCTGTTGAATGCTCCTACCAGCAGGTTTTCTTCAGCAGTAAGGTGTCCGAAAACGCGCCGACCTTCGAGCGCCTGAACAATACCCAGCTTACCGATGTCTTCAGGGCTTTTTTTGTCGATTCTGGTATCGTCCCATTCGATACTGCCATCGGTTACTTCGCCTTCTTCTATGTGTAAAAGGCCGGAAATTGCTTTTAGCGTAGTGCTTTTACCGGCGCCGTTTGCCCCCAGCAGGGTAACAATCGAGCCGTCCGGTACGCTTAACGAAACGCCGTGCAGTACGCGTATGACATTCAAATAGGTTACTTCTATGTTGTTCAGTTTTAGCATTGTCTTTCTTACACCATATATCTTTAATTATACCTCATTGGGCGTCGCAGTGGCTTCCCAATAAATCGGTACTTACAAATGGATTTATAATTGTAATCTATTTATTACGAGTCCTCATATATTCACTTGAGCGACGCCATTATGGTTCCCCGATAAATCGGGATTTCGTTCCGTTTTACGGAACTCAACATTTGGCATGTATCCATATTATTATCCGCGCATCCTGAGCTTGCCGAAGGACACGAACGGCTTTTATTGTCATGCTGAATTCGTAAGGGACGAATGAAGCATCTGGGGAGGGGATAAGGCATTTGTGTCTGAAGCCGATGTATTCCATTTGTCTATTTCTCCCCACTCCCCGGATTCTTCGTCCACCCCTCGTGGTCTCAGAATGACAGGTAAAAATAACTATTTTATTATATTTGCGAGTCCTTCTTTAATTCCGTTCGCCCTGAGCTTGTCGAAGGGTCAAATGAACGGAAGAAATCCTATTTACATAGGCGACGCCGTTATGGTTCGACAGGCTCACCACGAACGGCTTTTGTATTAACCTGACCACGAACGATTTTTTATATACTTCACCTCGAACGGCTTTCGTACATCACCACTAACATTGCTACCTTTATCAACCGTCATCCTGATATACAAGAATGACATTTATTTTATTTTCCGAACCAATCGAACTTTTCATATTCGATAACAGGAGATTCTATCCAGTCTGTTATGGCTTTAATTTCACCGCTCTGCACCTGGAATACCCTTAGTGATTTCGATAATCTGTTATCTCCGTCGGTATAACTGACCGGTCCTTGTAATCCTTCAACGTCGTAATTATTTAGAGCTTTAATGCCATGTTCTTCGATAGCCTGCCATGCTTCCGTTCCGCCGTCTGCCAGACCATCGTAACCGACAGATTCTACAGCCAACGATACTATTTTTGCCATAGTGAGGCTCTGGCACCATGAAGTAATGTACTCCATATTACCATAATCATCAGGATGGTTTGCCTGACAGTACTCGGCCATTTTAGCCATGCCCGGCACATCGTCTTCCCAGCTAACGGTAGGGAACATCCCATAAACACCCTCGCATTTATCGGCACCGGCAAGGTCCACCAGAGCTT
>JAAYAZ010000087.1 GCA_012719115.1 Dehalococcoidales bacterium | reverse complement strand
AGCAGCTTCCACTTTGGCAAGTAAAGTGGTATAACCGTTGTTCCCCGTCCACGGCTGCATTACAAATAACATGGCTACGATAGCCACAACAGACAACGTTGCCAGAGCCGGTCGCAGCCATTTATTCCTGTTAACCTCTTTAATCGTATCCATTATCGGTATCCTTCTCCTTTTTGCGGCTGTCGCCGTTTTATTCGAGGCGGATTCGTATTTTTCTAATAAAGCCGTTTTCAAGAGCCTTTGGTGTGTTTGCAGTTCGGCCTCCGGAAGCCGGGCACTCTCCAATTTTTTTATTAAATCCTCTTCTTTCATCATCCACCTCTATAAAGGATAACCGTTAATTTTCTAAAAGGTTGCATTTTCATCCATTAATTTTTTAAGTTTTTTTATTCCGCGGTTAAGCAGCGATTTTACGGTTCCCTCGCGTTTTCCCAGTATGGCACAGATTTCGCTTATAAGTTTTTTCTCGAAGTACTTGAGAACAATTACTTCCTGGTAAATATGGGGCAGTTTAACTATGCACTTGTGCAATAAAAGAAATTCCTCTTGTTTTTGTATTTCGGCTTCAGCGCACGCAATCTCGTCTTCGATGGAGATATCGGATAGAATTTCTGAATTTTCAGCGTCCTGTTTGAGAAATATAATATGCTTGTTGCGTTTGTAGCCGTTGCTGATTTCATGTTCGGCAATGCGGTACAGCCAGGCGGAGAAGGGGATGCCTCTCCATTCGAAGTGCCCTATATTTTGCAGGGCTTTCAGGAAAACTTCTGAGACTATGTCTTTAGTAACTTCTACGTTAGCTGTCCTGTGCAGGACATAGCCGAAGATTTTTTTGTAATACTCGTCATAAAGTAATCCGAATGCGTAAGCATCGGTCTTTGCTTTAAAAACCAGCTCTTTTTCCTGCTCTAACTCCATTATGTCTTATAAGGATAACCCATTTTAACACAAAAAGTTGCATTATTTTTGCCGAAATCGAGGAAAAATTTTTTGAAAAGGGGGAAGTCCGCATTGTCAGTCGGGACTTCCCCCCCATTTAATTATTTGTTATTTATTTTCTACGATACTTCTATGGCGTCCATAGGGCAGGCGTCCTTACAATCCCCGCAGCTCTGGCACTTGCTGTTATCCGACACCTTGCAAACGCTGTCGTCCAGGTAAAGAATTTCTTGCGGGCATACGTCTGTGCAGGCTCCGCAACCGATGCATGCTTGTTCGTCGATTTTGACCATTGTTTTAGTTGTTTCCCCCTCTTTTAAAATTTAAGATTTTTTATATATACACAGATTATTGACTTTTTCAGTGCCGCAGGCGTTGCAGGGATGGTTGCGGCAATCCGGGGTCTCTTCTTCGTCAAGTGCCCGTTTGTACTCGCGCTTTAAAAATTCTACCGAAACACCGGTATCGATGTGCCCCCAAGGCAACGGTTCGTCCGGCTGGAGTTCCCTTTGAGTATAGAAATAGGGGTCTATTCCTTGCTCGCGGAAGGCTTTATCCCAAATATCGAATTTGAAGTGCTCGCCCCACCCGTCGAAATAAGCCCCCATCTGCCATGCACGATAAATAACCCTCCCTAATCTGCGGTCCCCGCGCGAAATGACGGCTTCCAAAAGGCTCCTGGGATAGTCCTGCCAGGCAGGATTCACATCTTTTCTCTGCAGACTGTTTTTTAAGATGTTTTGCTTGTGTTTTATGTTCTCTTCGCTGTCCATAGCTACCCACTGGAAAGGGGTATGCGGTTTGGGCACAAAGGTTGATAGGCTAAGTCTTATATTTGGTTTTCTCCCGGATATTCCTCTGCCGACGGCGCGGATTTTTTCCACCAGTTCGACGATGCCGTAAATATCGTCATCGGTTTCTGTGGGCAACCCCAGCATGAAATAGAGCTTAAGGCTTTTCCATCCTCTTTCGAAAGCCGCAGATACGGTATCCAGTACTTCCTGCTCAGGTATGCACTTGTTAATGACACGCTGTAATCTCCGGGTACCGGCTTCGGGGGCAAAGGTTAAGCCCGATTTTCTGCCGGTCGGCAGAGAATCAATAAGTTTTACCGAATCCACCATTAATCTCAGGCTGGGAAGGGATAAGGATATGTTTCTTTCACCGTATCGGTCAACCATTTTTTCTACCAGTTTATCGATTTCGTGGTAGTCGCTGGTACTGAGAGAAACGAGCGCTATTTCATCGTAACCGGTGTTATCGATAAGCTCTCCGGCGGCTTCTAATACTTCTTCATGGGAACGCTGGCGCACCGGCCTGTATGTCATTCCGGCATGGCAAAAACGGCAGCCACGGGTACAACCGCGGCTGATTTCAATCGCCGCCCGGTCATGGGTAGCCTCGATAAAGGGAACTACCGGATTGAGTACCGGTGGCGGAAGATTGGCTACGATTTGTCTTTTTATAATTTGCGGGGCTTCCGGGACAGTGGGAGTGATGCTTTTGAACCTTCCGTCGTCTTCATATTCGACGGTGTACAGACCGGGAACATAAATGCCGGGTATTGCCGCAAGCTTTCGCAAGCGGTCTTTTCTTGATAGCCCCGTTTTTTTGCTGTTTAATTCTTTTAAGCAGGATAAAAGTTCGGGAAGCAATGGCTCTGCGTCGCCGATAACGAAAAAATCAAAAAAGTCTGCCATCGGCTCCGGGTTAAGTGCGCAGTTGCCGCCGGCAATTACCAGCGGGTGCTCTTCTGTCCTTTCGCATGCCAGTACCGGAATCCCTGCCATATTGAGCATATTGAGTATGTTGGTGTATGTCAGTTCATACCCCAGTGAAAAACCGACCACATCGAATTCAATTAAGGGGTGTCCGCTTTCAAGGCTCTGCAGGGGAATATCCGCTTCCTTAATTGCGGCAGCCATATCCACCCACGGCGCAAATACCCTTTCGGCAAGCACATCCGGCTGCTTGTTCAGTATCTCGTAAAGTATGGGAAGTGCCATATTGGACATGCCGATTTCGTAGATATCCGGATAGCTCAAGACGAATTTTATATCGGTCTTTTGCCAGTCTTTTACGACACTGTTCCATTCGCCGCCGGTATAGCGTGCGGGTTTGGTTACATTAAATAGAATACTATCGGGGTAGGTCAAATTATCCTCCAGAGCATTAATTATACGGTTTATGGATAATCTGTTGCAATTTTAGGACACAACAAGACTCATTTTGCCTACATTTAAGGTCGATTCCATTATTATAACGTCATTCCGTTATTTTTTTGTCATGCTGGATTCGTGAAGGACGAAACATTCGGGGAGGGGGTAAATACATTGTCGTAATCCCTCATCAGTTTCGTCCCGACCGATCGGGGCTCGACAGCTTCCCCCGAGGGAAGCCGTTTTTTGCCTTCCTCCCATTCCCCGGATTCTGGAATCCCGATTCATCGGGATTCCAGAATGACAATTTAATCGTTAACCCTGTAGGGACGGGCATTGCCCGTCCGCCATACGAATATATCAAGGCAGACGTTCATTGGCAATCAATTTATTTGTCATACTGAGTGCAGCGAAGTATCTCAATGCAATTCGATATTTGCCGCCGTTATGGTTCGAGTCCCGACGTATCGGGGCTGCGTGGTTCGACAGGCTCATCCACGAACGGCTTGGTCAGGCCTCCTCGCAATGGTAGTACAGGTGGGTCTTTGACCTTTGCTATTATTCTAATTACAATAGCATCATAATCTTTAAGGAGAGCATTATGGAAAATCTGTGGGCGCCGTGGCGTATGGAATATATCAAAAAAGTCGATAAAGAGGGCTGTATATTCTGTCAGAAACCACTTGAAAATAACGACTCGGAGAATTATATCCTCCACCGCGAAAAGCACAATTTCGTCATATTGAACTGCTATCCGTATAATCCGGGGCACCTGATGGTAGTCCCGTTTAAGCATTTATCCACTCCCGAGGATTTAACAGCCGAGGAACTTCTGGAGCATTATGAGCTGGTGCGTAAATGCATAACCACACTAAAAAAGGTTTCCACTCCCGACGGCTTCAATGTGGGGATGAATCTGGGAAGGGTAGCCGGAGCCGGCATCGATAAACACATACATACACATATCGTTCCGCGCTGGAACGGCGATAACAATTTTATGCCGGTTTTGGCTGATATCAGGGTGGTAAACGAATCGCTTCCCGCTACCTATAAAAAGCTGGCGGAGTGTTTTTAACCCTTCAGCTTGTCAATCAGGCAGTCCACAGGTAAGTTTTCCTGTGAGTTACCCGCCATATCTTTCAGGATAACCGTTTGCGAGGCAACCTCTTCATCGCCAATTATAACGGCATATTGCATTTGGAGATTATTTGCCTGTCTTAGCTGTGCTTTAAGGCTCTTGGTTCCGGTCGATTGTACGACTCCGATGCCTGCATTCCGTAGGTCGGATGACAGCTTAACGGCGGTCTCTCTGGCATTGTCCCCCATACTGGCTATAAACACGGATGGCTCGTATAACGCCGGGGCGGCGATGCCCTCTCTTTTTAAGTTCAGAATGATTCTCTCAATGCCGGTGGCAAACCCGACTGCCGGGGTGGGCTTGCCTTCCAGTTCGGAAATTAGGTTGTCATAACGTCCGCCGCCGCCGATGGTACTCTGCCCGCCTTCCAGTTCAGGCTGAATCTCAAAAACAGTCCTCGTGTAATAATCCAGCCCTCTGACCAGCTTGTGATTTACCGAATAAGGTAAACAAATCTTATCAAGATATTTCTGTAATAAATTAAAGTGCTGCCCGCAGTCCTCGCACAGGTAATCAATGCTTTTGGGTGCATTATTCACAAATTGCCGGCAGTTCGATTGTTTGCAATCCAAAAGCCTTAAGGTATTCCGTTCCAGTCTGGTCCGGCAGTCCTTGCATAGGTTGTCACTGTGCCTTTGATAGTATTTTCGCAGTGTTTCCAGATAGTTGGGGCGGCATTCCTTACAGCCGATGCTGTTAATAAGCAAAGACAATTTTTCCAAGCCCAAAGATTGAAAAAAGCGCCATGCCATTTCGATAACTTCGGTATCTACGACCGGGTCGGCATCTCCGATAGCTTCATAGCCGAACTGGTGATGCTCACGCAAACGTCCGGCTTGAGGCCTTTCGTATCTGAAAATCGATGTCAGATAGTATAGCTTAACCGGCTGCGGCAGATTCGCCATACCGTGCTCGATATAGGCGCGACAAATCGAGGCTGTTCCTTCCGGTCTTAATGTTATATCATTATCTCCCTTGTCTTTGAAAGAGTACATTTCCTTTTCTACGATATCGGTTCCGTCACCGATACCGCGCGCAAAAAGTTTCGTATTCTCAAAAGTGGGGGTATCGATACGTTCATATCCGTATAAACTGCATATGGCAGCAGCCTTCTGCTCAACATACCTCCAGTAAACCTGTTCTTCCGGTAGAATATCTACTGTTCCTCGCGGTGCCTGGTACACTTCATCTCCTGTCTATCCCCGGCGGGAATAAAAAATACGTTAAGGATGTAAATTATACTTTGCTAAGCAGTCTTTGTTCCTTTATACTAAAAGTACAATCCTTATGTTAAAACAAAAAAACACAACGGTCAATAAATTATTACAGAAAGCCTCCGCTTATCTGCCGCCCGAGAAACTTTCTCTGGTAGAAGAGGCATATAAGTTTGCCGAAAAGGCACACGAAGGGCAACTACGCGAGTCGGGGGAGCCTTACCTGGAACATCCGTTACATGTGGCGATTACGCTTACCGATTTGCAGATGGATGCCAGCACGCTGGCGGCATCATTAATGCACGATGTATGCGAGGATTGCGGTATATCACTTACCGAGATTGAAAATAAGTTCGGCGCCGAAGTTGCCAAACTGGTGGACGGGGTTACCAAGTTAAGCCAGCTTTCCTTGCATTTACCGGAGGGTGTTTCCCGCAAGAGCAGCGCTGCCGACAGCCAGCAGCAGGCTGAGAGCTTGAGAAAAATGCTGGTCGCTATGGCAGAAGACCTGCGTGTAGTGTTTATCAAGCTGGCAGACCGCCTGCATAATATGCGTACACTTTCGGCATTGCCGGCGGAAAAACAACGTCATATAGCCCGGGAAACGATGGATATATACGCTCCGCTGGCGCACCGTCTGGGAATATGGGAGTTGAAATGGGAACTGGAAGACCTGGCTTTCCGTTATCTTGAACCAAAGAGATATGCGCAACTGGCAAAACTGGTTGCCGGAAAGCGTGAGGAACGGGAAGAGTTTATAGGAAGGGTAATCGGTGTTATTAAGAAAGAGTTCGAGAGGATGGGGTTTACCGCGGAAATAACCGGCCGCCCGAAGCACTTATACAGCATACATCAAAAAATACATAAATATTCGGCGCAGGGCAAGCAATTTAACGACATTTACGACCTCTTTGCCTTAAGGGTGCTGGTGGACACAGTGCAGGATTGTTACAATGCCGTAGGCATCGTACATAGTATGTGGCATCCGGTTCCGGGGGCGTTCGACGACTACATTGCTAATCCGAAACCGAACGGCTATCAATCGCTGCATACCGTAGTCATGGCGTTCGGGACCACTCCGCTTGAAATTCAAATACGCACGCGTGATATGCACTATACCGATGAATACGGAATCGCCGCTCACTGGCGCTACAAAGAAGGCAAGAAAGAGGATTCACCTTATGAGGAAAGAATCGGCTGGCTGCGACAGTTAATCGACTGGCACCGCGAACTTGCCGGAACTGAAGAGTTCCTCGAATCCGTCAAGACCGATATATTTATAGACCAGGTATTCGTATTTACACCTAAAGGAGAGGTAAAGGACCTTCCCAAGGGCGCTACTCCGCTCGATTTTGCCTATCGTATTCATACCGAACTTGGGCATCGCTGTATCGGGGCAAAGGTCAACAACCGTTTGGTGTCTTTGAACACCCAGTTAAATAACGGAGACGTAGTGGAGATTATTACCACCAAGCGCGATAAGGGACCAAGCAGGGACTGGATGAACTCGCACCTGGGATATGTACGCACATCACATGCCCTCGAAAAGATTCGCCAGTGGTTCAAGAGGCAGGAGCGCGAAGACAACATTGAGCAGGGACGCATACTTCTGGACAAGGAATTAAAGCAACTGGGTTTGAAATACACCGACCGCGAATCCATCGCTAAATATTTCAAATATACCAATGTAGATGATTTTCTGGCTGCCATCGGTTATGGCGGCATAAATGTAGAGAGTATAGCTTTGAAACTGGCATCTCAGCAGGAGCAGCCGCGTGTGATTCCCGAAATAGCGCCCTTAAAACAGGTGAAATCCGAGGTGCAGGTGCTGGGTGTCGGGGAGCTTTTAACCAACCTTGCTCAGTGCTGCAATCCGGTGCCCGGCGACGATATAGTGGGGTATGTTACACGCAGCCGCGGTATAACCATACACCGCCGTGATTGTTTTAACGTAATCAATGAAGATGAAAAGGAAAGGTTAATCGAGGTGGAGTGGGGACAGACCGAAGCGCAGTATCCGGTCAGTATTCAGGTGGATGCCTGGGACAGGGTGGGGCTGGTACGCGATGTCTCAACAGTCATAGCTGAGGAAAAAGTTAACATACTGAGCATGACAGTAACCGAACATAATGACCGTACTACCACCATTATTCTGACAGTGGAAACCAAGGGATTGGCTCACCTCAGTCGTATACTGGCCAGAATCGGTGGGGTGAGGGGAGTGCTGAATATGAATCGTGTAGGGGATGAATCAGGCGGTAAACAGAAGCCCTTGATGGAATAAATTTTTTAAAAAGCTTGACTTTTTGTCTAAAAATAATTTTTATTGTATAATGTGAAACAGATTCAGGAGGAATAATTTGCCTAATATTAAATCAGCTGAAAAGCAGCAGAGAAAAGCGCTAAAAAGAAGAGCAATAAACAAAATTAACACCAGTAAGACAAAAACCGCCTTAAAAACGGCGGAAGAGTCGATTGCATCCGGTGATTATGAGAAAGCGTCACAGGATATAAAAGCTGCCGCAAGTGTTCTGGACAAAGCAGCCGGCAAGGGTGTTATCCATTCAAATAACGCTTCACGCCACAAATCGAGGCTGGAGAAAAGGCTCAACAAAGCCAAAGCTTCTTCTGCCGAGTAACCTGCTTTTTCAAAACGGTTCAGTATAATCAGTAAGCTGCCGATTAATCGGCAGCTGCTTGTTTGTCTTATTTTCGCATCTATTTGTTGACAGTGTGCGCTTATTGTTCTAAAATAACAGAACAGATGTTCTTGTGGGGTTATGCAATTGAAGACAAAGGAATTATCTAGCAAGCAGCAGCGCATTGTTGAATTCATACGCGAATTCTGGCTGGAGAATAATTTCCCTCCCAGCGTGCGTGATATCGTTGCCGGATGCGGTTTAAGCTCGACCTCCGTTGTAGACTACAATCTGAAAATACTTGAGAAGAAGGGCGCCATCCGCCGACACAGAGAAGTATCGCGCGGTATCGAGCTGCCTTCTCCGCCGGATTCGTCAAACAATCTTAATGTTCCCGTCATCGGGCAGATTGCTGCCGGTCAGCCGATACCGGTTCCGGATAACGATACCTGGGATATTACCTCCAATGCCGATACTATCGAGGTTACCCGCGATATTGTCCGCGGCAGGGAAGGGGTTTATGCCCTTAAAGTCAAGGGTAACTCAATGATTGAAGACCTCATTAATGATGGAGATATTGTTCTTCTGCAATCGGTAAATTTTGTAGAAAACGGGGAAACCGCTGCTATCTGGTTAAAGTCCGAAAAAGAAGCAACCCTCAAAAAATTCTTCCTCGAGCCCTCCGGTAAAATCCGCCTGCAGCCTGCAAACAGCCAGATGGGACCGATTTATGCCAGCCCCGACAACGTCGAAGTGCAGGGCAGAGTGATTGCCGTCATCCGCCGGATGGGGTAGCGACTATCGAATTTTTTTATAATCGATATAGTCGGATAGACCCTTTTGATTATTCATATTGTTAATCAAAATACTAAGTCATTCACTAATATGGTTTGGAAAGTTCATTATAACGAAATAAGCCTGTCATCCCGGAGACCCGACCTGTCGGGATTCCTCCGGTATAAAAACTCTGTTATTAAATGTTATATTGCAGAAGACTTGAGTGGTTATCGGGGCTTATAATTCGACGGGTGTTTTGCTCATCGGTCTTTTCTAATTCATCCTATTACACCCTCTTGGTTTGATTTTATTTTCCTTTAGTTCAAATCCTTTAACGGAAAACAGCCGTTACGGTTTCTGAATATCTCCCCTTATATTACGGTCTATCAAAACAAGAACAGGCTATCGTTTTTCTTCCTTATCTTTCCCTTTGAAGGAATCAAAAACAAGGTCCCTTTTCCTCCGTGAATTTTTTATTGAAAGCAGTGCTGTCGGTAAAAACTTGATAAAGCTGATTATAAACAGCACCGCTGCCATAATAGCGGCAAAAGCGGAATGGGTACCGAACCACACGATGAAGGGCAGGGCAATCAGCCCCAGAGCCATAGAAAGAGCAACGTTATGTGTGATAACAATAGGGATAAGCACGATGAAAATGAATATTCCCAGTTGCAGCGGATAGCCGTAAGCCAGGAAAAGAGTAATGATGATTCCGATGGCAGTTGCCATACCCTTGCCGCCGGTGAATTTCAGCCAGGGCATCCAGTTATGCCCTATTACTGCAGCCAAACCGGCAAGCAATACAAAGGCATCCGAGGTATTTAATCCCCATTTGGCGATGGCGATTGCGGCTACCCCTTTGGCAATATCGATAAAAACCACCACTAAAGCGGGCGCAATGCCCACTTCGCGGAAGACATTCATAAAACCGACATTGCCGCCGCCGAGTGTGCGGATATCGCGCTTAGCCCAAAGTCGTGTGACGACATAAGCGGTAGGCAAGGTGCCCAGGAGATAGCCGATAATAATTGCCAGTGCTTCAGTCATCGGGATTTCCGCAGATTATAATTTATCTGATTGTTTTTAATAAACAGGGGTACACCAGTCGATGTACTTTTCATTTTTCCCTTTGATGACGTCGAAGTATAATTTTTGCAGTTTAAAGGTGATTTCTCCCACCTCTCCCGTGCCTATTTTTTTATTCTCCACTTCAGATACGGGTGTCAGGTGAGCGGCAGTACCTGTTAAGAAACATTCATCGGCGTCATAGAGCTCTACCAGGTCGATTTTCTTTTCTATGGTATCGATTCCCAGCTCGTTCTTTGCCAGCGTCATAACCGTATCGCGTGTAATTCCTTTTAGGATACTGTCTTTGGTGGTCGGTGTAAATAATCTGCCATTCTTTATCAGGAAGATATTCTCGCCGCTGCCTTCGGAAACATTACCGTCCTGCGAAAGCATAATTCCCTCATCGTAACCCCTGGATTGGGCTTCCGTTTTTGTGAAAGCATTATTGATGTATAAGCCGGTTATTTTGGCGCTGGGAGGGATAACATTATCCGCAGGCCTTCTCCATGAAGATATGCAGCAACGGCAGGCATCTACATCGATATATCTGCCCCAGGGGATAGCGAAGACCAAAAAGTCGTTATCCAGGTTGTGCAGGCGAACACCCATCGCTTCGGTGCTTTTATATGAGAGCGGTCTGATATAAATATCTTCCTTAAACTCACCTTTTTTTACCAGGTCCACTGTAATTTTGCACAGTTCCTCAACCGAGTAAGGAAGCTCCATCTGTAAAACGGCGCTGCCTTGCGCCAGACGTTCGTAATGTTCTTTTAAGCGGAAAATATAAACCTGTTTTTTATCTTCGTTCCAGTTGCCCCTTATACCTTCGAACACTGCTGTGCCGTAATGGAGAGCATGTGTCATAATGCCGACCTTGGCATCTTCCAGCGGGATAAATTCATTGCGTAAAAAAGCGTATGACGGCATAGTACTCTCCTTATTTTTTTGTAGATTTGTAGCTAGGATTATAACTCTAAGCAGCCGATTAGGCAAATCGACCACGAACAGAAACAGTCGTCCGGAATGCACTACCTACTTGAATATAATTATTGACATATTGATATATATCCGGTATCATATTATCATTAGTAATGAGCATATGCTCATAATACTTGAGGTGAAAAGATTTGTCAAGACCGTTTAAATGCAGACGAATAGCATATATACCCGGTGTAACTTATTTTAAACCGGCAGGCATCCCGCTGGTTGAACTTGAGGAAGTTGTATTATCGCTGGAAGAAGCGGAGGCGCTGCGTCTTAAAGAGCTGGAAGGACTGGAGCAGGAACAGGGAGCGGAAAAAATGAATATCTCCCGTCCGACTTTCCAGCGAATTCTGGCATCTGCCAGGCAAAAAGTCGCTGACGCCGTACTGAACGGCAAAGCGATTCGCATCGAGGGCGGTAATTATGAGATAGCAGCTAACCGGTTCAGATGCCGGGTCGGGCATGAATGGGAAGTGGATGATATAATCGTCGCTCCCTCGGCTTGTCCTGAATGCGATAATACAGAAATTCAGCCTGTATTGGCCGCAGGATACGGATGCGGCAGGGGAGGCCATGGAAGACATGGCGGACGAAGATAATAGCAATTAAAAAGACATAAAAAATTTATACAATATAAGGAGGTATATTATGCCGGGATTTGATGGAACAGGACCCCGCGGAATGGGGCCGATGACAGGTGGAGGAAGAGGGTTTTGCGGAGTACCCGCAGCAAGGCCGGTAGCCCGTCCCTACGGATTTCGTCGCGGCGCCGGATTAGGATATGGCTACGGCTATGGCTACGCAAATGCGGTATATCCGGAATACAATCAGGAGCTTGATTCTTTAAAAAGCGAAATGCAGTCGCTTAAAGATGCGCTAAGCAGAATAGAAGCTCAGATTGACAAGATTAAATAACCATATCTTAAATATCCAGTACGGACAAAGGAGGTGCGACATGCCGGGATATGATGGAACCGGACCCCGTGGAATGGGGCCGATGTCAGGCGGAGGAAGAGGTTTTTGTGTAGTACCTGAAACGGCGACAGAGAGTCGCTCGCCGGATAAGGGACAAAGTGAGAATTGTACCGAGCCGGTATCTTCCATATATGAGCAGGAAGAGGAAATCAATTCCTTAAAGAGCGAAATGAAATCACTGAAGGATACTCTTACCAGAATAGAATCTCAAATCGAAAAACTTGCTGAAAAATAAGAGGAATGAAAGAAGGAGTAATTATGAAAATAGCCATTACAGCTACGGGAACTACACTGGAGAACGACGTCGATTCACGCTTCGGGCGTTGCCCGTATTTTATTATTGCCGACCCTGATACTATGGAATACGAATACCTCGATAACGCCAGCGCACAGGCAGGCGGTGGCGCCGGTATTGCCGCTGCTCAGACGATTGTAGAAAAGGGAGTTGAAGCGGTTCTTACCGGTAACTGCGGCCCCAATGCTTATAACGTATTATCCCCGGCCGGAATCAAGGTGATTACCGGGGTGTCAGGCAGAATCGCCGATGTAATCGAGGATTATAAAGAGGGGCGATATAAGGAAAGCGCCGAAGCCAATGTTTCCAGCCACCACGGTAAAAGTTAAGTACCATTTGGTCATTTTGAATACGCTTTACGGGAGTTTAATATGCCCCAACTGGAAAGGGGAGGCAAATACGTCTTCGGCTGGTCGCAAGTCAGCGAAAACGGAGTTATTGTTATCCCCGGTGAGGCTGTAGGGGAATACGGGCTAAATCCGGGTACGGAAGTTGTACTTATTTCCGGCAGCAAGAGCTCGGGCGGGCTTGTGATGGCGATAAAATCAGTCCTAAAACAATCTAAGATGGGGGTTATTTTGACGGATATCCCCGAGCCGGATAACCAACAAACGGAAGAAGGGACGGTTTTCGTCCTGAGAGACAGACTTTATTGCCGTACCAGGGTTGAAAAAAATGATACTTTAAAACTTGAACCACAGGTGCTTGAAGCTTTCGGAATTGCCGCAGGTGACAGGCTGCTGTCGGTAAGAGGCAGTTATATCGGACTGTCAATGATTTCAAAAGGGCTGATTGTCGAGTGTGCAAAAAGACATTTCGAATTGGAGTGCTTCTGACAACAGCCGATAATTATCTAAGGAGGTGGAATTATGCCAAGAGGAGATGGTACAGGCCCCAGGGGTTATTCATCGCCCGGAGGCGGAAGAATGGGAGGCAACCGTGCCGGAGCAGGGGCGGCAGGAAACTGTGTATGCCCCGGTTGCGGCACTAAAGTTCCTCATCAAAGGGGAGTTCCCTGTTACGATATGAAATGCCCCAAATGCGGAAACGGGATGGTGAGAGGATAATATGATAATATCCGTAGCAAGCGGAAAAGGCGGGACCGGTAAGACGCTCATATCCACCAGTCTCGCCCTTTCCTTAAAAGACGATTATGATGTTACACTTGCCGATTGCGACGTTGAGGAGCCGAACGCCTGTATTTTTCTTAAGCCGCAAATAGCGGGCAGCGAATTTGTGAATACCAGGGTGCCGGTTGTGGAGGAAGAAAAATGCACCTTCTGCGGGAAGTGTGCTAAAGTATGCGCTTTTAATGCCATTGCCGTTTTCGGTAATCATGTGCTCACTTTTCCCCAGTTATGCCATGGTTGCGGAGCCTGCAGCTACCTGTGCCCCGAAACGGCAATCACCGAAGAAGACCGGCATATCGGTGTGGTGGAGTGGGGCGATGCCAAGGGCATTAAGTTTGTGCAGGGAATACTGACTGTCGGCGAAGCGATGGCGCCTCCGATTATCCGTCAGGTTAAAGATCATGAATCCGGAGAGGGTATTATTATCAGGGATGCTCCACCGGGAACTTCATGTCCGGTAGTGGAAACTATCAGCGACAGCGATTTTTGTATTCTTTTAACCGAACCGACTCCTTTCGGTTTAAACGACCTGATGCTGGCAGTGGAAACTGTGAGAGAACTGAGTATCCCTTACGGAGTCATAATTAACCGAACCGGAGCGGGAGATGCCGGGGTTGAGGATTACTGCGAAAAGGAAAAAATACCCGTTCTTATGAGGATTCCTCTGGATACCGAAATAGCCAGAATCTATTCCAGAGGTATCGCCCTGGTAGATGCTATGCCGCAGTGGAAGAGCCGCTTTGTTGAGCTTTATAAAGAAATTAAGGAGATGGCAGATGAGAGAACTGGTAGTATTAAGCGGTAAGGGCGGAACGGGAAAGACAAGTATCGTCGGCTCGCTGGCTGCATTGGCTGAGAAAAAAGTGATGGCAGACTGCGATGTCGATGCGGCCGACCTGCATTTGCTCTTAAATCCTTCCGTTAAACAAAAGGAAGAGTTTTGGAGCGGGCAATCCGCTGTTATCGACAGTGAAAAGTGTACCAAGTGCGGTTTGTGTGTAAAGCTGTGTCGTTTCGATGCCATTCATAATTTTAAGGTAGACCCGATAGCCTGTGAGGGTTGCGGTTTCTGTTCCCACATCTGTCCCGTCGATGCTATAACGATGAAGGATAATATGGCCGGTTATTTATTTATTTCCGATACAAAGTACGGGCCGCTGGTGCATGCAAAGCTTGGGATTGCGCAGGAAAACTCGGGTAAACTGGTTGCAAAGGTGCGCCAGGAGTCTAAAAAGGTGGCTGCGGAAATCGGAGCGGAATATATTATTTGTGATGGACCTCCCGGTATCGGCTGTCCGGTGGTATCATCGCTTTCGGGTGCAAATATGGCGCTTCTGGTAATTGAACCTACTCTTTCGGGAATACACGATATGGAGAGGGTTATCGGTGTTTGCCATCATTTTAATATTCCGGCGCTGGTGTGCATAAACAAATACGATATCAACGAAGAAAACTCACAAAAGATAGAACGATACTGTAAAACACAGAATGTCGAAGTAGTGGCGAAAATCCCCTTTGATAATGTGGTCACAGAAGCAATGGTAAAGGGGATTCCCGTTGTGGAATACTCCGAAAGCGCCGTTTCAAAAGAGATAAAAAGCCTCTGGCAGAATGTTTTAAAATCTTTACAAAATATATAATACCCGTTTTTGAAAGTCGTTTAATATAAAAATCAAGAACACAGGGAGTAGCTTAAAAGATGGTTAAAATAGATGAGCAGTCATGTATGGGTTGCGGAGCCTGTACGGATGCCTGTAAGCAGGGCATTCTGTATCTGGACGGTGGTGTTTGCAAGGTATCGGACCAGAGTAAATGCCAGGGTTGCGGAGATTGTCAGAGCGTTTGTCCGGCAGATGCGATTCAGCTATTATAGAGTTTGCAACTTTTTTTACTTATACTTATCAGAAAAGTCAGTACATCCGAGAGTAACGTTAAGTTAGGGAATAAGAAATACAGTATGCAGGATTTAATCAAAGAATTCATGGGTAAAAAGAGGTTTGCCGTAATAGGCGCATCGGATAATCCCGAAAAATACGGCAACAGAATTGTAAAAAATCTCAAGGCTCGCGGCTATGAAGTCTTTCCGGTTAATCCGCGGCTTAAAGAGGTGGAGGGGCTGGTTTGTTTTAGCAGTGTTGCTGACATTCCCTGTAAAGTGGATGTGGCCGATTTTGTGGTGCCACCGGCAGTTACTGAAGAGGTTTTAAAGCAGTGTGTCGGGCTTGGTATCAGGCGCATCTGGCTGCAGCCGGGCTCCGAGAATGAGGCTGCTATTTCTTACTGCCGTGAGAATAATCTGTCTGTTGTGTATAATGTATGTGTCATGATGAGTTAAGATTTATATAAATAAAAATCAGAATTAACAAAGAGGAGAAAAGAGTAATTATGAAGTTTGCAATTCCGGTATTAAATGGCGTCCTTTCATCGCATTGGGGTCAAACATCCGAGTTTATGATTATCGAAGTCAACGATAATAAACAGGTAGTCGGTAAGGAAACAATGACTACGGAAACACATGACTGTCACGGTACACCGTTAGCGCTGGCGAAAAAAGGCGTAAACGTAGTATTGGCGGGCGGAATGGGCATGGGGCCGCGTTCGGTCTTCGAAAGCAACGGTGTAAAAGTGGTTATGGGTGTCACTGAACCTGACCCCGAAACAGCGGTTATAAAGTATCTTTACCATCGCCTGGAAAGCGGAGAAAACGTTTGCGACCACGGTGATACCGCTTGTGGTCACGGTGAACACCACCAGCAGCATCACGGCGAAGCTAATTAATATTTCATAACTAAGGATTAAACCTTGAGTTTTTTAACTATAGTACTGCTCTTCCTGACGGGTATCGTGGCGGGCGGATTCGGTGGGCTATTGGGAATCGGCGGCGGAGCTGTTATGTTGCCCATTGTTCGCTTCGGATTCGACTTTTCGCCGTCTATTGCTGTCGGAACAACTCTGGTGGCTGTAGTGTTTACGGCGGTTGCCGGTTCATATCAGCACTGGAAAATGGGGCACGTCGATTGGAAATCCGTAAAATATATCGCACCGGCAGGGATTGTCGGGGTGATTATAGGTTCTGTCCTGTTTTACTGGATTAAAGATTATCACGAGCTGATCGATTTAATCCTCGGAATTGTTTTTGCTCCCATTGCCGCCAGTATGATTTACGAGGGACTGTTTTTAAGAAAGAAACCGGACTTTCCCGGCCAAACAATGGGGGGGAATATTGCTCTTAAAACCGGAATCGGAGGAGGGGTAGGTATATTCACAGGTATGTCGGGGCTGGGGGGCGGTTTTATAATGGTGCCGGCGTTTGTCTACCTGTTGCGTTCGCCGGTCAAGATTGCCATCGGGTCGTCTATGGCTTCCTTTGTGTGGTTTGCCATGGTGGGGGGCATCATTAAAATCGCACAGGGCTTATGCGATATTCCGGCTGCGCTTGCTATGGGCATAGGGGCGATCGGAGGAGCAATAATCGGAGCGCGGCTGGTGTCCCGCATTAAACCGGCTACATTAAAAACAATATTCGGTTTTATATTTTTATATATTTCTTT
>JAAYAZ010000086.1 GCA_012719115.1 Dehalococcoidales bacterium | reverse complement strand
TTAAGAATTACTGTCTCCAGCCTGCCGCTTTTCGGAAGGGTCAGTTTAAGGTGGGCCGGATATATGGCTCCCCCCATTCCCACTATCCCGGCATCTCTTATTTTGGAGATCATTTGTTCATTGGATAGAGATTCAAGGTCGCTGATAGTCTGCATATCTATCCATTCATCTTTTCCGTCGGACTCAATTACAATAGCCTGCTGTTCTTTATTACGTGCAACGTCCGTAAAGGAAATGATATCGGCTACTTTTCCGGATACGCTGGAATGTACCGGAACGCTCCTGAATTCATCGCTTTCGCCGATTTTCTGACCTGTTAAAACCATATCGCCGATTTTAACGATAGGATGTGAAGGAGGCCCTATATGTTGATGTAACGGAATAATAACCCTGTCGGGAAGCGGCAGTGTTTTTATGAAATATTCCGCAGTCAGTTTACGTTCGGGAATCTTGAACCACTGCGGAATACCGCGGTATCTGGGTTTTAGTGTATTGTTTATCATTTAAAAATTTATGTAATTTTTTATAGATTAGCACAACTGATTATTTTAGACAATTGCGGAATAAACGGAATAGGAAGCATAAGAAATGCAAATTTATTTTGCGATGGCAAACATATGTATTTATATTTAAAAGGATGCCGTATAAAACAGGAGAGATATTATGGCACTTTTTAGGAACTTATCGTTTGGAAATTACGAAACGGCTTGCGGCGGCAGTAAATTGGGTATAGTATCCGATATCGGGTAAGTATTGTTGCATTGATTGCAGTACAGAAAACCTGTAACAATCTCATAATCGTTTTGTTCCTCTACCGTAAGTTGCAGCTTTTTTTTACACATTGGGCATACAATTATATCTAATAAGCTATGTTTCATAGCATAATTATATCTGCTGTTATCCTTGTTAACAAGAGGCATATGATTGCCCGGAAAAAGCCGGCTTTCAGATTGTTACTGTATGCAATAGTATTTATGATAAAAAATCTATTGATTTGAGATGATTTTATCGATGGTGTCTTTTAGTTTGCCGCTATCAATCGGCTTGGTGAGTATGGGAGCTTTGGTTTCTTTGAAGAAAGAGGCAGTCGATTTGTTTGTGATGTCTCCGGTAATGATTATAATTCTGTTTACAAGATACGGTTTTAAATCTGTTATCATATTATAGAGTTGCTCGCCGTTAATATCCGGCATTCTTATATCCAGCATTATAAAGTCGTAATCCCTTTTCTTAATTATTTCTATTGCTTCTTGAGAAGTGTTAGCGGTGTCTGCTACATATCCCCAGGTGCTTAACAAACGTTTCAGGTAAATGAGGATAATTTTTTCATCATCTACCACTAATCCTTTTATTTTTGCCTCACCTGGCAGGTTATTCATAATGTATGCCCCATTTGGTTCATCCCGTAATAACCAATCTGTTACTGAAATTATAGTAGGATGTAATTATCGTGGCAAGGGGTTATGTTTCCTACTTGTCGGATAATTTATGCCATACGCTTCCGATGTCAAACCATAAACCGTTAATAACGTAACCCTGTACGGAGTCTATTTTTACAAGATGGCTTATGAAACTCCCCAGATTATCCCTTTTAATATTTTCACAATAGTCATCGAGCAGTGGAATTATGTGCGACGGTAAGGCGTAACAGGCAGTCGAAACGAGGCAGGACTGCGGATTTACAGGCTTTTCCGTTAGGTCAACTACTTTAGTGCCGTCTAGCCTGACGACGCCGAACTGTCGTGCTTCCTCTTTATTTCCGATGTTATATACGGCAATCAGTGCATCTTTCAAATTGAAAGCGGATAGGAATCCCGAAAGGTCGCTG
>JAAYAZ010000001.1 GCA_012719115.1 Dehalococcoidales bacterium | reverse complement strand
GCGGGGAAACCACGCCGGTTCTGCCCGAAAAATGCGGCATCGGCGGGCGCAACCAGCACTATGTTGCCTCTTCAATGTCAATATTAGAAAACCTGCCGGGTAAGTGGCTGGTTGCCGCTATGGGAACAGACGGGTCGGATTATATGCCGGGCATTGCGGGGGCAATAGCGGACAATGACACTGTGCAAACTATTCACGAACGTTCTCTGGATGTCGAATCGTATATCTGCCACTATGACAGTAATACTCTCTTTAGCAGCATCGGAAACAGTCTGATATTAACAGGCGATACCGGAACCAATGTCGGAGATATAATGCTTTATCTTTTGACGAAGTAGATAGTACCGTATATTTACGATTTAAGGAAAGCTAAAATATCAGCGGTAAACTCCTTTTTCATTAGAGCTCCGTGGCCAATACCTTTGTAAAGAATCAGCTTACTGCCCTGGATGCCTTTTGCGGTGTCTTCAATCGGCCCGTAGAAAAAGTCCTCATCACCGCCTATAACGAGTGTGGGGCATTTGATTTCTGCCAAACGCCCCTTGAAATTGTGCCTGTCTTCCGCTTCTATTTCGGTAATACCGTCCGAGGCATTATCTTTTGAAATCATTGTTCCTGCAAATAGCCACATCATCATCTTGGCAAAAAAGAGCGTAAAGCCACTCATTATTCCGTCCATTAGCCTTAATGAAGCAGGGCGTGTTTTACCTGCCCGAGCAAGAGTGGCAACCTCAAGCTGCAGCGCTTTGCCTTTTTCGTTGAGGCGGTAGCCTGTGCCGGCAAGAATCAATCGCCTAACCAGTTCCGGATGGTTGGCAGCGAAGTAAAAGGCAATTGAGCCGCCCGTTGAAAGTCCCATAATATCGACCGGATAATTCAATTCCTCTTTAATCATTACAGCGTAATCATCTGCCATATCTTTCATATCATAACCCGGTGGGAGGTTGGGTTTGCGACGCACCTGATAGACAGTATATCCGGCGGCAACCAACTTTTTAATATAACCGTACATTATCAGTTCTCTGCTTGCGGGTGGTTTATGAGTGAAATCGAGCCCGTCAAATATTACCGGTGTGGATTCACTATCCCCGATTCGAATGTAAGGCAATCCGTTTTTGGAGTAACCGCTAACCGTAGTCGCCTTAGCCATAATACCTCCCGTTTCTTTATCTTAAATACCTGACGGGCAATATGCTATCAGTCTCAGATTGTTGATAACGGAGTTAAATTATACCAGCGGCAGCGTGAATGTAATGGTGGTTCCTTTTCCCTCTTCGCTGGTGGCGGAAATAGTCCCGCCGTGTGCCCTTACCAAATGCTTGGCAATTGCCAGTCCCATCCCTGTTCCCTGTCCGCTGCGCGATTTATCGGCTTTGTAGAAACGCTCAAAAATGTGAGATAAATCATCCTTTGAAATGCCGATGCCCTCATCGCTTATTTCTATAACTGCAAAGACTCCCTGTTTGCTGCTGAGAGCGGTTATGGTTTTACCGGAGGTGCTGAATTTAATGGCGTTGTGTATCAGGTTTATAATAACCTGTCGGATGCGTTCCCTATCTGCTTTTACCGGCAGTTGCCCTGATTCAAATTTGCATTTAAGAGCAAGTTTCTGCCGGTCTGCCTGAGGCTTGAGCTGAAGCAAAACTTCTTCGATTAGTTTGTTTATATCGACAATCTCTGTTTTTAATTCTACCTTGCCGCTTTCGATGCGTGAAAGCTCCGTTAACTCCGAAACCATCTGCGTCAAGCGGTCTACTTCATCTTCTATGCGGTTTAGGAAATCCTTTGCCGCAACGGGGTCCCGGGTGGCGCCGTCCTGAAGAGTTTGCGTCATAGCTTTGATTCCGGCAAGGGGTGTCCTGAATTCATGGGAAATGTTGCCGATTAGTTCTCTCCTGGTTGTTTGCAGACTCCTCAGTTCTGTAAGGTCCTGCAATAAGATTAGCGCACCGTTTAATCCGTCACTACTTATGGGAATAGCAATAGCCTGTATGAACTTTTTTAAGGCAATCGATTCGAATTGAGTGGTTTGTTGTTTTCCTGTATTTAAGCATTGTTTTAATATCTCGCTTAACTGATGGTCGCGGAAGACTTCTATCAGAGGCTTTGCCGTAGTTACTGTATCTTCAATGTTTAATATTTTCAGACAGGCCGTATTTATCAGGGTTACGTTACCATCTCTGTCTGTCATTATAATGCCGTCGGTCATATTTTCCAGAATGGTCGATAGTTCAGCCTTATCGGCGGATATTTTTTCAATCATCTGCTTGATTTTTAGGCTCATTTCGTTGAATGCCCGGGCAAGCTGCCCTGATTCATCGCTACTTCCCGAGGTGATTTTATAATCGAAATCTCCATCAGAAATTCTACGTGCTGCCCTAGTTACTTCCGTTATAGGTCGTACGGTAATCGGAGTAATTATCAGTATGGCTATTATAACAAAGGCGGCGGCAACTGCTGTTGCCAGAATAATATTATTGATTACGGTATTTATAAAATTATTGACCTGTGTGATTGGAAGTGCGGTGCGGGTTATTCCTAAAATATCATCTCCGTCGCTAATCAGAATTGCCACATACATCATCTTTTCGTCCAGTGAGGTACTGTAGCGTGTGCTTTCCCCATAACCTGAAGCGAGGGCATCTTTTACTTCAGGTCGAGAAGAATGGTTTTCCATAGAAAAAGGGGCTTCATCGGAATCCCCGATAATGGAGCCGTCAATCGCAATAATGGTTATGCGTTCCTCAATATCCGCTCCCAACGTCTTTACCAGTTTATCTATCTCATCTATGTCGGCTGTATTTCTCAAGTAGGGAAGACATACTTCGGAAATAATTATCGCCTCGTTTTCAAGCTGTTTAGCCAGATTGGCAAGTTGGGTATTCTTTAGAGAGTTAGTAAGGAGTATTCCGAATATGGTCATACTGACAACAATCAGTAAAACAAACCAGAAAATGATGCGCCACTTGATGCTGCGAAACACTACTTGCCTTCCATTTTATAACCGCTGCCGCGTACGGTTAAAAGTAATATCGGTTTTTGCGGGTCTTCTTCTATTTTCTCTCTAAGCCAGCGAACATGTACATCTACGGTACGGGTATCGCCATCGTAATCGTACCCCCAGACCTTTTCCAATATTTGTTCGCGTGACAGAACCAACCCTTTGTTTTTAATAAAGAGCTTCAGCAGGTCGAACTCTTTGGGGTTAAAATCTGCCGTTCCCCCTTTGATTTTTACTGTGTGTGATGCTGTATCGATTTCTATATCGTGGTATTTTAAGAGCGTGTCCTTATCTTCTGCCGGTTGCTGCATCATCTTAACGCGGCGCAGCATGGCAGCTATGCGTGCCGTAAGTTCTCTAATACTGAACGGTTTGGTCATGTAGTCATCCGCACCGATACCCAACCCGATTATTTTATCCGTTTCATCTGTCTTGGCGGTTAACATCAAAATAGGAACCGGCATTTCGCTGCGCAGTATGCGGCAAACTTCCAGCCCGCTCAGTTTCGGAAGCATCACATCCAGAATTAAAAGGTCGGGCTTTTCGCGACGCGCCGCTTCCAGCGCCTCCGCACCGTCGGCGGCGGTAACAACATCATACCCTTCCTTTCTCAGGTTATACCTGAGAGTGGCAAGCAGGTTTAAATCGTCCTCGACAACCAGTATTTTATCAGCCATATTTCTGCCTCAAAATTATTATAAGTATAAATGCTTTTAACGTTAATTAAAAGACGCATCATTTAAATATCCATATTATTTTCACTGAATCTAAACATATGCCGTACGTATTCTTCGTCACGATAAGGATATACGAATGATGTTAAGGCCGTTCGTGGAGCCTGTCGAACCATAACGGTGGCTACTGCCATTGAGGCTGCATTTAACTAAATTATAGTTATTAGTAATTTGAAGCACCCAGTTCCTCCATTTTACCGGTTACTATATAGATTATGCGTTCGCATATATTGGTGACCCTGTCCGCGCTGCGCTCCAGATTATGAGCCGCCCATATCAGTCTTGTAGCTCGTGTGATTGTCCTGGGGTCTTCAATCATAAATGTTAAAAGTTCACGGAAAACCTGGTCGTAAAGGTTGTCTACATCATCATCCTCGGCAATTACCGCCCTGGCTTTATCTGCATCCTGTTTTATGAAGGCGTCCAGGCTTTTTCGCAGCATCAGGGTAGTCTTATCTGCCATACGCGGTATATCTATCAGAGGCTTCAAGTGTTCTTCATTTCCTATCATCAGCACGATTTTTGATATTCCGGCCGCATAATCCCCGATGCGTTCCAGTTCCGTGAGAATATTAAGTACGCTGATAATTGTGCGTAAATCTCCTGCCAGAGGCTGTTGTGTGGCAATCAGCTTTATGCATTTTTCTTCGATTTCAAATCTTTTACGGTTAATAAGTGCGTCATCACTGATTAATTGCTTTGCTATGTCGATATCGCGTTCTTTCAATGCCTTTATCGAAGTTATAATGGCTGCCTCTACCATACTTCCCATTATAAGGATGTCGTCCTGTATTTCACGCAGCCTTCTGTTAAAATCCGTTCTTATTTCCATTTTACTATTCTCCTTTGTAAACTTAGCCGAAACGTCCGGTGATGTAGTCTTCCGTACGTTTATCTTTGGGATTGGTAAATATCTCTGAGGTCGAGCCGTATTCGACCAGCGAGCCGGCGCGGTCGGGCTCCATCATAAAAAAGGCGGTGGTATCGGATACACGGGCAGCCTGCTGCATATTATGCGTTACTATGATAATAGTGTAATTCTTTGCCAGGGTGCGCATCAGGTCCTCGATTTTAAGGGTTGCCATCGGGTCGAGCGCGCTGCAGGGTTCGTCCATCAATATTACCTCAGGCTCTACGGATAGAACGCGGGCAATGCATAATCTCTGTTGCTGTCCGCCCGACAGGGCAAGCGCCGACTGTCCCAATTTATCCTTTACCTCATCCCACAAAGCTGCTTGCTTTAAGCTGTTTTCGACGATTTCTTCCAGTTCTATTTTACTCTTTTTGCCGTGTTGTTTGGGTCCGAAGGCGATGTTGTCGAAAATGGAAATGGGAAAGGGATTGGGTTTTTGAAATACCATGCCGACATTTTTACGCAGCTCGACCACATCCACATCTCTATCGAAGATATTTTTGCCGTCCAGTTCGATTGTTCCCTCGATGCGGCTGCCGTATATCAGGTCGTTCATACGGTTAAGAAGACGTAAAAACGAGGATTTACCGCATCCGGAAGGGCCGATAATAGCGGTGATGGCGCAGCCCGGTATATCCAGATTTATATCCCTTAGAGCCTGAAAACTGCCGTAGTAGAAGTTGAGGTTCTTTGCCTTTATCTTGTCGCCGTGGCAGTTTTGTCCGTTAAAATTATATTCTGTCATTTTATGAAATCCCTTTCAACCTTTTTTGGAAGCGTCCGGCCAGCAAGTTTGTCAGCGCATTGATAAGTATGATTATGATTATAAGCACTGCCGCTGTTGCCATCGCTTTGTCCATAGCGTTGGTTTCCATAGCCAGGTAAAAAACGTGCAGTGAAAGTGTTCTCCCTCCTTCGAGCAGTGATGAAGGCATGGCGGCGCTGCCTCCCATAGTAACGTAGAGGCAGGCCGTTTCGCCGATTGCTCTGCCGATGCAGAGAATAACAGCGGTTACTATTCCGGGGATTGCCGAAGGAAGTACTATTCTCGATATCATTTGCCACTTGGTAGTGCCCAGCGCCAGTGCGGCTTCGCGGTATGAATAGGACACCGCTTTTAAGGCTTCCTCTGTGGTGGTTATCATTGTAGGCAGAAGCAAACATACCAGTGTCAGCGCTCCCGACAGTATGGAAAAGTTAAAACTGAGCACAGTAACGAACAGCGCATAACCGAATAAGCCGAAAATAATGGAGGGTATGCCTGCCAGTGTTTCAATGCCGTAGCGAATAATTCTGGTCAGGCGGTTGTTAGGCGCATACTCCGAAAGATAAACGGCTGAACCGATGCCGATCGGAACCAGTAAAACCAGTGTAATGCCGATCAGGTAAAGAGTGCTGACGACGGTGGATAAAATACCCCCCTCGCCGGAAAGCCCGCCTTTGGGATTGGTGGATAGAAACTCCCAGTTTATTCCTGGCAAGCCCTGTATCAGGACATAGCCGATTATTACAATCAGTAAAAGCAGTGTAATGACACCGCCTCCCCAGATGCCCGCCATAGCCAGTTTTTGTGTTTGTTTAGCCGAGACGTTGCGCATTTGAACCTCTCTTTAAAAAGACAGTGGCAGCGCTGTTTAACAGCAGAATGAAGACAAAGAGCACTACACCGGTGGCAAATAGCGCACTTTCGTGAGTTCCGGTGGCGTAGTTAATTTCAAGGGCAATGTTGCCGGTAAGAGTTCTGGCGGCGTCTAAAAGTGAGTTCGGGAAAGCGATGGAGTTCCCGATAACCATTATCATCGCCATAGTTTCGCCGATGGCTCTCCCCATTCCCAGTACGACGCCTGCTCCTATTCCGGATTTCGCCGCCGGTAAAATAACCCCTTTTATTGTCTGCCATTTTGTTGCGCCTAAAGCGAGCGCTCCTTCACGGTAGGAAGCGGGAATCGCTCTGATGCTGTCTTCGCTGATGCTGATAATAGTCGGCAGTACCATTACCATAAGCACAATCGATGCTGTTAAGATGCTGAAACCGCTGCCGCCGATGTTACTGACAATCGGTACCAGCAGTACAAGCCCTACCAGTCCGTAAACTACAGAAGGGATTCCCACTAAAAGTTCTACCGCCGGTCGCAAAATACTACGTACCTTCGATGGGGCGACTTCAGCCAGGAGAATGGCGCAGGCGATACCCAGCGGCACTGCCATTATCATCGAAACGACGGTAACCGCAATCGAGCCGACTATCATAGAAAGAATCCCGTACTGGTCGATACCCGGTCGCCATACATTGCCGAATATAAAATCGAAAACGCCGATTTCCGAAAAAGCAGGTAATCCTTCCCTCAATATAAAAAGGGCTATAAGTAAAAGAATAACAACGGCAGTAAATCCGCTTATAAAGACGATATATTTTGCCAGTTTATCTGTAAAATAACGTGTCATCTCATTAACATCCTAACGGCAGAATAGCAGCCGTTTCATAGCTGCCTATTTCTGCCATCTTAAATTGTGAATGTGATTGATTCATATTTACTCGTTTCTTTATTAAAGAATTGAAATATAGTCCTCTGCCACAATTGCTTGTCCCGCAATTCCCTGGCAGAAATCAATATATTTTTTTACCAGCCCTTCGGGTTCTCCTTTGGTGAGGTAGAGAAGCGGCCGGACAATAGGATATGTGCCGGTTTTAGCGTTTTCTACCGTAGCTTCTACCCCGTTTATTACGATTGCATTGACATTCGAATCGAGATATCCGAAGGATATAAATCCTATGGCATTACTGCTACCGGCAACCGTTGTTTTTAAAGCTCCGTTGGATGATTGCAGGATAGCTCTATCTGTAATGAGCGTGTCTTCACCCATAACCATTTCCTCAAATGCCCCTCTGGTACCCGAACCTTCTTCACGGGCAGCTACTATTATATCCCCGTCTGCTCCACCAAGTTCATTCCAGTTGGTAATTTCTCCTGCAAATATTTGTTTTAGCTGTTCCAGTGTCAGTTCTTTTACCGTTTGTGAGGCATTCGTAATTACGGCAATGCCGTCATATGCCAGAACATGTACCTCGAGACCTAAGCTCTCTTCCGATTCCTTCAGCTCACGGGAAGCAGCCCCTATATCGAGTGTGCCGTCCGCTGCCGATTTTACACCGACACTGGAGCCTCCCCCTGTGATTGTTACTGTAGTCTGGGGGAATATTTCCATAAAAGCGTTGGATAAAGTTTCAGATACCGGTTGTACAGTTGTAGAACCGCCGATTGAAATAGTTCCGGAAAGTTCTCCCGACTCGGTAACTGTTTTGGTGGTGGTACCTTCAGAGCCTCCGCTTTTACATCCTCCCAGCAGTCCGGTCAGCAGAAGCACACCTGTTCCTGCCAGAAATTCTCTTCTTGAAAATCTATTTTTTAGCGTTTCTTTCAACTTATTTTCCCCTTTTATATCTTTTAATAGCATTATTTTATAAACAGATGGTTGAAAGTTCGTTATTTATCTGTGCCCGTATGTTGTTTTTTATCAGTACATCGGGGTGATTGTTAATCAGGTGCAGAATTCCCTCTGCGCTGGCAAGGTTGGTAGCAAGTGGCACGTTGTGCACATCGCATACCCTTAAAAGTGCGGTAATGTCGGGTTCGTGAGGTTGTGAACTGAGCGGGTCTCGCAGAAAGATAATCGCGTTGACTATTCCGCCGGCTACCATCGACCCGATTTGCTGGTCTCCGCCCATCGGTCCGCTCTGCATCAAGGCTACCGTCAAGCCTGTTTTCGACTGAATTTGTTCACCGGTGCTTCTGGTGGCTACCAGGTGCAGCTTTTCCAGTGTTTCCCTGTAGGTGTGCGCCAGTTCGACCATGTCTGCCTTCTTCGAGTCATGGGCAACCAGCGCCAGTGTAAATCTTTTCATTTTTTTCTCCTTCTTCATCATTCAATACTAATTGTAACCAGCATTGTTTAAAGGAGATTTAAGGTTTTGTTAAAAATATGTTAAAAATCACATCTTAAATAAAATTATTTTGATATATTGTTATTGGTTGTTTACATAGGTACAATATAAGTCAGTCATAATGTCAATAAAAATAATGTGAAGGAGTGGATTAGCAATGGGGAAATACGTATGCACGGTTTGCGGCTGGGTTTATGACCCCGCGGTGGGTGACCCCGATAGCGGCATTGCTGCCGGTACTGCCTTTGAGGATATACCCGACGATTGGGTATGCCCGGTTTGCGGTGTATCAAAAGATATGTTTGAAAAGGTTTCTTAGCCGCTCATTTTTTAAGTATTGATTATTGAGGAGGTATTCCGATGGTTGTTCAAATTGCAGAAAACGTTTACCAAGTAGGAGTAGTCGATTGGGCACTAACGCATTTTCATGGGCATGAACTTTCTACCCATCGCGGTTCGTCGTATAATGCCTATTTAATAATGGATGAGAAGGTTGTTCTGGTCGATACTGTCTGGACTCCTTTTCAGGACCAGTTAATAGAAAATATACGCGAGGTTGTCGACCCGTCCAAAATAGATATCGTGGTTGCCAATCATGCCGAGGTAGACCACTCGGGAGGGCTGCCTGCCGTAATGAGGCATGCCAAGGATGCCACACTGGTGGTTTCTCAAAAAGGCAAAGAGAGCATCGAGGGGCACTATCACCAGCCGTGGAACTTTCAAACAGTAAAAACCGGAGATCAAATAAATATCGGTAAGAATGAGCTCGTCTTTATCGAAGCCCCGATGCTGCACTGGCCGGACAGTATGTTTACCTATTTAACCGGTAAAAATATCCTGATGCCCAACGATGCTTTCGGGCAGCATTACGCTACTGCTTTTCTTTACAACGACCAGGTAAACCAGGAAGAGCTTTACGAAGAGGCATTAAAATATTATGCCAATATTCTGACACCCTTCAGCAAACAGGTCTTAAGAAAGATAGATGAAGTGCTGGCTCTCAATTTGCCGGTTGATATGATTGCCCCAAGTCACGGAGTTATCTGGCGTAAAGAGCCGTTGCAGATTGTCGAAAAATACAGGGAATGGGCTGCTCAAAAACCCGAGCAAAGCGCGGTAATTATTTACGATACGATGTGGGACGGCACCCGCAGTATGGCGGAAGCCATCGGAGAAGGGATTGCAGAGGAAGGAATCCCTTACAAAATATTTCATGCCGGTTTAACGGACAGGAATGATATGGTTACCGAGATTTTTAAAACCAAAGCGGTTGTTGTCGGTTCTCCTACCTATCTTCAGGGGGTATTGCCTACACTCGCACCTATTTTAGAGGATTTACGCGGATTGAAATTTCAAAATAAAATCGGCGCCGCTTTCGGTACATACGGGTGGAGCGGTGAAAGCCCTCAAATTATTGAAGAACATCTTAAAAAATGCAATATTCCTGTCGTTGCCGAGAGCGTAAAAGCCAAGTGGCAGCCGAAGCCGGAAGAGCTCGATAAATGCCGGCAGATGGGAATGGAAATTGCCCGCGCCATTAAGTCTGAATAAAAGCATAATAACGCAGCAATAATTATCGAGTTGTATAGAAAAGCCGTGCAGGGTTGCACGGCTTTTCGTTATCTCGCTGCAAAGTTGTTTATTATGAATCCATTTTGGAGATACTGTCACCGACAGTCATACATTCTTCCGATACCCGGTTGCAGTGTATTGCTACCTGCTGCAGGTGATATGCTTCGGCATCAAGGCAATTAGCCAGAGATTTCATCTTCTCTTCGTATTCTGCGAAAGCTTTTTGAATAGTTTCTAACAAGTTAAACCTTCTTTCTTTATTTTTGCTTTTTACTTTATATAAAAATATTGGTAAACGAAAACCCACCTGTTTCGAGGTGGGTCCATACATTGATGGTGTGCAACTATACTATGGAATTCGATTAATTGTCAAATTGATATAAGTAATGCCTCATTTAATAAAGCGGAGTGCTGCGTGATACAATAAAGCTATGAATGAAATTAAATATATTACCGATATGAACCCCTTGAGTTTGAGGGAAGAACTGCTGGCAATTGGGGAGCCGCCTTTTCGCGCAAAGCAGATTCAGCATTGGATTTATCAAAAACTGGCAGCGTCATTTGACGAAATGTCCGATTTACCTCTTTCTTTGCGCAGTGTACTTAATGATAAGCTCCGGCTGTGCACTCTCTCTCCCCGCGGAGATATGGTCAGTTATGGCGATACAATTAAAACACTTTTTAAACTTGCAGACGGCAAAACGATAGAATCTACACTGATGCATTATCCGGCGGAATCGGGAAAAGAAAGGAACACTGTCTGCGTATCTACACAGGTAGGCTGCCCGGTCGGATGTCCTTTCTGCGCTACCGGACAGCAGGGATTTGAGCGCAATCTGACAGCCGGGGAGATAATCGACCAGGTATTATATTTTGCGCGTCATTTAAAGGGTTTCGGTGAGGATAAAATTACCAACATCGTCTTTATGGGGATGGGGGAACCGTTAGCCAACTATGAATCGCTTTTACAGGCAATTGAGAGTCTTAATTCAGCTGACATGTTCGGACTCAGTGCTCGCAATATGACCATTTCGACAGCGGGGCTTGTTCCCCAAATAAACCGTTTAAGCGGAGAAAAACTGCAGGTCGGATTAGCCATATCGTTACATGCCGCAGATGATGCTTTACGTAACAGGCTGGTTCCTGTCAATAAGAAGTATCCGCTTAAGGAATTGATGGTAGCCTGTCGTAATTATTTCGATGCTACCGGGCGGCGCATCACTTTTGAATATGCTTTATTTGCCGGTATTAACGATTCATTATCTCATGCCCGCTTACTGGCACACCTGCTGCATGGTTTTAACTGTCATGTCAATCTTATTCCTTCCAATAATACTGCCAATAGCGATTATCGTGCTCCCGCTACGGAAGTTGTGCAATCCTTCAAACAGGAACTGGAAAGGCTGGGAATCAATGCCACAATTCGCCAGTCACGCGGGCAGGATATAAATGCCGGTTGCGGGCAGCTGCGCAGTCGCTTTAATAAATAGGGTTGTATAAAAAATAATAGTAATATATTTGAGACAACCAATGTTGTATTGTTTAACCATTGGCGGGGGTGTTTTTAGAAGTTTGGCTATCAATTTCGTCTGTTACTTTTACCGTTTCTATACTTTCATCCCCATTGGCACCGAGATTCATAACCGAAGGAATAAACGCCGCGAATAGACAAAGCAGCAGGGTGGCGGCACCGGCAACAAAGTATATGCAGCTTATGCCGAATGAATCTGCTAGCGGTCCGGCAATTATCAAACCCAGCGGCGTGG
>JAAYAZ010000085.1 GCA_012719115.1 Dehalococcoidales bacterium | reverse complement strand
GATTTTATTAAAGGGAATAGTTTTGAAATCGTTAGCGGAAATGTCTATAGCGTCCACCATGCGCTGTGAATACTTCGATACTTCCGTTGCGGTTTCCGGGCGAAGTGCCGGATGGCTGACGGCTATCATTCTGGGATAATCCCCGCTGACACGATTAACGGCGCGTGTTCCCATACCGAATACCAGACGTATCATTCCTTTTTGAGAGTCTATGCGGTCGGTCCAGGCAAACAGGTTTCTGGAAAAAGCTACGCCTGCCAGTGCAGGAAAGAAATACTGACGGTAGGGCACACCGGATACTCTTTGCACCAGGATTGCCATCTGTTCGTCGCCTTCCGAGAAGCCGCGTTTTTTACGGTAAGCCAGGGCATCGGGGTTTAATGCACTGGCATAAACCAGCTTGATGGCTGTTAACAGTTCGTTAAGCCGTGATTCGGGGCTTCCCTGATTGGCGCAGAATTCGCTGCGGTATTTGCCGGCAAATGCATCTGTAAAACCATCTTCGAGCAGGCTCGAAGAGCGTACTATTATGGGTGCCTGCCCGTAATAATCAATCATATCCCGGAACTGTTCAAGTATTTCGTCTTTAAAATTACCTTCAAGAAACCTCTGCTCAAGTTTATTAAATTCATCCCAGGAGAGACTGCCTTTTTTATTGAGTTCGAGTCGGTCTAAAAAGAGGTCATTATTAACCAGGAAAGTAAAGAAAACATCCGAGCCGATATAAAATGAATCGTGCTCTTCCAAAATATTCGAGTATTCGAAATTTCCCTTTGTCGAATTGAGAACTCCCCTGGCAAGCAACATACCTGCAGATTTTCCTCCGATGCGCCCCGAGCCGATAACCCTCTGGCGTATCTGAAGCAGGTTTTCAAGGGTTAGGTATCGGTTTGATAATTCAACCAGTTTCTTGTGGTTGCCGATAAGCATACGGGATAAGGCTTCTTTTAAATCACTTATCCGGTCTCCCTCAAAAATGCCTCCCGTTTCATAGTGTTCCAGTAATTTGCGGTAAACCGAATCCCAGGGGGCTATCGATTCATTCCTGATACTTAACGGCTGTTTTACAACAGAAGACAGTAATCTGGCGGCATCTCCGCTGCGGGCAACCGGCACCCAGCTATCAGCCGTAATAAGGTGCGGCAGAAACATCTGTCTGGAGTAGCGGCCCGAAACTTTTAAAGGCTGGATATAGGTGTTTTTTTCAACGCAAAAAATATCGATTAATACCTGCGTGGTTTCACGTATACGGGATATGGCACTGTTGCCGTGTTGTCCGCGGCGAAGCGCAAAATAGGCTATGGCATCGACTTGATAAAGATAGGGGCAGGTTACCTGAAAAAAATTAGCCAGCAGTTCGTCGGTAGCCCATTCATCCACCAAATCAGAGAGGCTGTCAAAGACATAACAGCATTTTCTGCCATGTTCTTTGATTATGCGGTGCACCTCTGCGGAAAAATAATCGAAGCCGGGGGAGGGGTCAATTCTGATTATCTCCAAACCCTTAACCGGTTTTAAAATAGGTGAATGAGCGGCAAAGCTCAGGTAAACACATTTATGACCGTCTTTAATAGACTGTTCGATAAATGCCCCGGCAAAATAGGGGTATTCACCAAGGTGGTCAACCTGTAGCACTACGTTGTCGCCCGGTAGCAGCCCCTGCAAGAGGCTATCGAGTTGGGGCAACCCGCTGCGAAAACTTTCGATTAATACCTCCTGGGCTTTCATCGGTTTCATTTCCTCTCATAAATTAAAGGAATACGGTAACCATATGCCGTATATAATTATAATAGCATTAGAAATGCGGGTTTGTCAATCTGTGAAAGTGTCTTTTGTTTTATAAAATGGTGCGCAGCAACGCAAAAATTATTCTAACAAAACATTTGATAGTACTGATTTCGTAGCAAAAAAGAAGGATATCGATAAATTATTGGCGCAGGGGTATTGACAATGAGTCTTGCGGCTATTATTATGCTAAATGTATCGTCTCTTTTGAGGTATGGATATGGCTTCCAATTATAGGCGGGGACAGAAAGTTATTATTGTACCGGCAGGGAATCAATCTATATCAGCCCGCGATTCCAAGCTGGAGCCTTTTGCCGGCAGGACCGGAGTAATCAAAGATTATTACTGGCTGGATTTGCCCAACGGCAACAAAGAACAGATTTTCATCTATACCGTAAAAATGAAGGATGAAGATAAGGAAGTTGTAGTTTACGAAGACGAAATACGTACTCTCGTAGACTGAACCGGATATTATTTTTCTTTATCCTCTACCTGTGATTGGCTTTTAGTATTATTTTCCTGCGGTGTGAACAAATACAGCAGGCATGGCAATATTACAACAGCTACCATAAAAGACATTGCAATCATAATCGCTGTCAAGATTCCGAATGTAGAGAACATCGGCATCGGGGCAAAAGCCAGGACTGCGAAGCCGGTTGCCGTGGATAAGCAGGAACCTAATAGTGCTATTCCGGTATTGCCGGCGGTATTTGACAAAGCCTTCTTTTTATCCGGTAATCTTAAAAATTCCTGGCGGAAACGTTCGGTAAAGTGTATGCAGTAATCAATTCCGACACCGACAGAAATAGAAGCAATCGTAGCAGTCATCAAATTGATTTCATATCCCAAAATGTACATTGAACCGTAAAGCCAGCAGACTACCAGTATTACCGGTATCAGGGTAATAAGTGAATACCGCAGTGAGCGGAAGATAATCAGTAAAAGTACAATACAGGCAGCGATAGCAATCATAAAGGAATTACTCATAGAATCGGTTATGGCGCTAAACTGAGCATCGCGAACATAAGCATCTCCTGTTAGCCCGTAAAAAGAAATGCTTTCCACATCTTTCATCGAGGTATCGAGGTCTAAGTTCAATTCTGCGGCAGATTCCTTAACAACCGCCTGCTCAACTGTTCCCGGTACTCCGATACTGATTATTGTTGCGTATTCCTGTTCGGAATTATCATAAATAAAAGTCTCTCGTATATCCTCAGGTGTCTGAATTATCATGGTTTCAGAAATTGAAATGCCGTTTTCGATGATATAGCTATATATTACTGACAGTTGTTCGGAAGTATCGGGTATGCCGTTATTATCGTCATCGGTTATAGTTATACCGGATTCCATTCCAATCATATGCTTCATATAGTCACTCTTTACGACTACATCGAGAAAAGATAGAAGTGGAGTATTTGCATTTAAAGAGCCGTCACCTGACAAGCGGGCTACATATTTGTTGTCATTGAGTTCCGCAATCAGATTTTTCATCGCTTGCAGCGATTCATATTCGGTAAAATCCCCCCTGATATAGAATATTGCCACTTCACCGGCTTGGGTGCCGATATGTTCAGTGACTTTATCCAGCCCGACAACAAAATCACAGTCGGGGGAAAGCGCATCTTTAGCTTCCAGCTTTGTTTCAAGATTAGCCCAGCCGACAATACCGGCGATTGTCAGTACTAAAGCTATAGAAAGAACTAACCGGTATTTCTCAGTGAAAAATGTTACCAATCTGCCGAGCAACATGCCCCGTTTTGCCGCACCGCTTTTTAGATAAAATACACCGCTCTTTTCTTCTTTTTTAAGGTCTGTCCACATTACCAGCGTGGGGGCAAATAATCCCAGAATAACGTAAGTGGCAAATATGGCAAAAGATGAAGCAACAGCAAAGTCCACGATAGATTCAATATTCGAAATGGCATTGGCTATAAAAGCAACGATAGTAGTAAGCATTGCCGTCACAAGAGCGTTTCCCACTCTGCGTGTCGAGTTACCGAGTGCCTGTTCGGGGGGATAACCCTTTCTTCTTTCCTCTCTGTATCGATAAATAGAGTGGATAGCATAGTCTATACCCAGTACCAGAACCACAATTGGGACTACCAGGTCAACTATGGTTGAGTTTTTAATACCTATAAGGTTGGAAAATCCCATTAGCCATACCAGAACCATTAAAAGTCCGCCGCCGCAGATAAGCGTTATTATGAAAGAACGGAAAAACACGGCAACAATCAGCATTATGATGACGATGGCTGCTATCAGCATGGGGATATTGATACTGCCCTGGTCTTTAATTTCAAGTTGCAGATCGATATTTATCCCCCAAACCTGCAGAATATCCTGCTGGCCGCGGAATAATTCAAGCACATCTCTGCCGAAATGCTCTAAAACGATTTTTCCGGAGTAGTCCTCTCTCGTAATCGAGGGATAATCATTGATAATATTCTCTTTAACCGTGGATACAATAATTGTTAAAGCCGGAGAATCCCATAAACGGATGCCGTCATCTGTATCTTCATAAGTCGATTTTATTGAAAATGTTTGCTGGAAGCCGGCGGTATCGGGATTGGATAGAATATAAAATACCGCTTCTTTTACCTGTAAATCGGTTGCGCTGGAGAGGTCAATCGTGTTTGCGCTCTGCATAACAAGCAGTTCATTTACAGCATCTGCCAGAGAATAAATGCCTTTATTTACTGTTTCTGTATTACTGTTGACGTTGTCATAAAGCATGGGAGACATTGCGTTGTTTCTTAAGTCTTCTTCTGCTTGCCAAAGCGCATAGAGGCTTTCCTGTGTCAGCATATCGCCGTTTTCGGCTTCAAAAATAAATATGAGTGAATATATATCGCTGGGGAAGGTTTCCTTCACTTCTTCATACCAGATAACAGTGTTGTTGTCGGTCGGGTTATCGCTGGCTGTTTCCGTAGGCTGCATCAGAAATAGAGGAAACAGGAATAG
>JAAYAZ010000084.1 GCA_012719115.1 Dehalococcoidales bacterium | reverse complement strand
TGGATTTATCCAAATATGCCGCGCACATCGATTTGGTATCTCTAACACAACTTACAGCAGACAGTGTGCTAATCGACAAGCTTTCCGATATAAAGGAATTAACGGTTCATCTCGAACACAATGTTAAAAGTATTAAAGGTGAAAAATTTGTAAAAGGATTGGTTATTGAAGAGCTCAAGACGAATAAAACGCAAAAACTGGATGTTGAGGGCATTTTCATTGAAATCGGACTGGTACCAAACTCGGAGCTATTAAAGCACATCGTTAAATTAAACGAATATGGAGAAATCCCGATTAGCTGCAGCGGGGAAACCGGAATCGAAGGTCTTTATGCTGCCGGCGATGTTACCGATGTTCCCGAAAAACAGATTGCCGTTGCTGTCGGTGAAGGAGTAAAAGCCCTACTGCAGGCGCACCGATATCTGCAAAGATTGTAAGGTTAATACTTATAAAGTTTATAATTTTTTAATCTCAAGGAATTCGTAACAACCGTCAGTGAACTTATTGCCATGGCAAACGCTGCCAGTATCGGATTTAAAAAGCCGTATTCCCCGAGCGCAAATTGCAAACCGGATGGCACTGTACCATTCCCGAAGAACAGATACAACAATCCGGCAGCTACCGGTATCAGCAGCACATTATAAGCGAAAGCCCAAAACAAGTTCTGCCTGATAGTTCTCATCGTACGCTTGCTTAATTCGATGGCTCCTGCAATACCACGCGGTTCCCCGCTTATTAACGTTATGTCGCCTGTTTCCATAGCAATGTCTGTCCCCGTACCGATAGCGATGCCAATATCTGCCTGTGCCAGTGCAGGCGCATCATTGATACCGTCTCCTACCATCGCCACTATTTTACCCTGCTGCTGCAATTTTCTGACTTCATCGGCTTTGTGCTCGGGAAGGATTTCATACAAAACATTTTTTATACCGACCTGTTTCGCTATAGTTTCGGCTGCACGCCGGTTATCACCCGTAATCATCGTTATGTCTACGCCCATAATTCTTAATTGTTTCACTGCTTCCGCAACCCCCGGCTTAATGGTATCCGATAGAGCAATCATCCCCACCCCACAACCATCTACAGCCACAAACATAACAGTCTTCCCCTCCTCCCAGAGTAAACCTGCCCTGTCTTCTAATGCGTCTGAAATAATTCCCTTATCTTTCATCAGCTTAAGATTTCCGATAATAATTTTCCTGCCGTTTATTATAGCCTCTACTCCATGCCCGGGGATTGCATTAAATTGCGATGCAGATAATAATTCCAATTTCTTTATCTTGGATTCATCTACAATTGCCTGTGCAAGCGGATGCTCCGATTTGTTTTCCGCGGAAGCTGCCAGCTGCAGCATTTGCTCATTTGTCAGGTGGTTGGTAACGATTATATCTGTTACCTTCGGCTGCCCCAATGTTAAAGTGCCTGTTTTATCCAGCAAAACACTATTTATTTTGTGTGCTTTCTCTAAGGTTTCCGCATTGCGGATTAGAATTCCGTTTTCTGCGCCTTTCCCTGTCCCAACGATAATGGCAGTCGGCGTTGCAAGCCCCAAAGCACACGGGCAGGCGATTATCAACACAGCAACAAAATTAAGAATGGCATAAGTTAAAGACGGCGCAGGACCGGCAAAATACCAGATGATAAAAGTAATGATTGCGATAGAAATAACTATAGGCACGAAATAGCCGGCAATAATATCGGCCAGCCTCTGAATGGGAGCCTTTGACCCTTGCGCCTGCTCCACCAGCCTGACGATACGGGAAAGAGTGGTATCAACTCCCACACGAGTAGCTTCGAAACGAAAGCTGCCGGTGCGATTAATTGATGCCCCGATTACCTCATCACCGGCTTTTTTATCAACCGGAATACTCTCACCGGTAACAATTGATTCATCTATCGTGGAATACCCCTCGCGTATAATGCCATCGACCGGAATGCTTTCCCCCGGACGAACTATAATCATATCGCCGGCTGCTACATCGTCAACCGGAATCTGATGTTCCTGTTCTCCACGAATCACGTGAGCAACTTTAGGTTTTAAGTTTATCAGTTTCTTTATGGCTTCCGATGTTCTGCCCTTAGCCCCGGCTTCTAAAAATCGCCCCAGCAGAATCAACACGATAATCATTGCAGAGGTATCAAAATAGAGATTTGCTTCAATGACACCGCTGATGAATGCCGAAGGGGCTAGCACTGCCGCCATGCTGTAAAAATAAGCCGCCGAAGTGCCAACGGCTACCAAAGTATTCATATCGGCAGTTTTATGTTTCAGAGCCGCCCATGCCCCCTTGTAAAACCTTAAACCTGCCCAAAACTGCACCGGCGTCGCCAGCGCCCATAACAGATAGGCTTTGCCGGTAAAAGCCGGCAGGAAACCCATAATCAGGACAGCTATTCCCAACAATGCCGCTGCTATCAGCGTATTTCTTAAACTCTTAATCTCCCGATTGGCAGTATCGCTAACATCTTCAGGCACCGCTGATTCCGGTGATATTCCAAAACCGGCATTTTTTACGGCGTTTTTTATATCTGCTAACCGAACATCTTCCAGATACGAAACGGCTGCTTGACCGTTTGCCAGATTAACATTTGCAGAAATCACTCCGGGGATATCCATAATGGCTTTTTCAACACGCCCTACGCATGAAGCACAGGACATACCTTTAACTATAAAGTTAGATTTTGATATAACCGGCATAAAACCCGGTTCCGTAATGGCAGTAATAATGGCAGAGGCATTTATCTCTGCGGGGGAATATTCTATAATGGCTTTTTCGGAGGCAAAATTGACATTAGCCTGATATATTCCGGGCAGTTTTGATAAAGTTTTTTCTATGTTTGCGGCGCAATTGGCACAGGACATACCATTAATCTTTATTGCTGTTCTAATCAGCCGCTTATCCTTGGATTCGGACATCTTTGACCCGCCTCATAAATTATTCGATGTCTTTTTTGATTTGCTCGAATTGCTCTTTTGTTAGCTCACCCCTGGCATATCTCTCTTTGGCTATATCCAGCGCAGCGCTGCCACTGCCGGATTTACCCGTTTTTGCCAGCTTTGTTACCCCCCATATTATAAGAATAATGATACCAACCCAGAAGGCTATTATCATAACCCAATTTAATATCCATGCCAGAACCATACCGCCATCCCACATAGCGCTGTACCTCCTCATCAGATGTCATACATATGATAATTGTCATACATCGATTTGGCAATATCTTTTTGAGAAGGAGTGTAATTTTATTGTTCATATGCGTCGTATGGTGTAAAATCATTGGCAGGAGTTACCCCTTGCGTAAAAAAGAACCCTTATACAGCACACCACGAATAGACACCGAATGCTACATACGGCGTATGACGCTGGATGAGGCACTGCCGATACTCGAAAAGTTTATAAATGATTCCTTTATGGCAGGAGTTATCAGAATTAAAATAGTCCACGGTAAAAGCGGCGGGACTCTTAGAAACGCTGTTCACAACAGGCTGGCAAATCACCCTCTGGTTAGGCTCTACAGGCTGGGAGAATACGGAGAAGGCGGCGAGGGAGTTACCATCGCCGAACTTTATAAGAAATAAAATCGCTCTGTTTTCTTTCATATCTCGGTTCGGGACTTATCTAAAAATGAAACTTTGCGATTATAATTGAAAGCACTATCCCATTTAAGCTATAATATTATGTCTATGGTGGGTGTGGCCTAGTGGTTAAGGCGTCAGGTTGTGGCCCTGAAGATCGAGGGTTCAAATCCCTCCACTCACCCCATTTTTTATCCCCTTAATTACCATCTCTTTCTTACTTCATTTATTATAAAGGAGCAATCATGAACGAACAAAATACATCTAAAAACCTTATGGAAGCTTTCGCAGGAGAATCCGCGGCAAGAATGAAATACACAGCTTATGCGCAAAAAGCGGAAGCTGAAGGCAAGCCCAATACAGCAAAGCTATTCAGAGTAGCGGCAGATGCCGAAAAGATACATGCTATTAAAGAATTTGGTCTGGCGGGGAAAATCGGTTTGACTGCTGATAACCTGAAGGATTCAATCGGTGGAGAGACCCATGAATTTACCGAAATGTATCCGTCTTTTTTAAAAGATGCTGAAACGGAAGGAAATAAAT
>JAAYAZ010000083.1 GCA_012719115.1 Dehalococcoidales bacterium | reverse complement strand
GCCCCAGCATTTCGCAGGCAGCGGCAACTTCGCGTCTAACCGGAATCTTTTCTTCATCTATTCTGATACTTACACCCGATTGCTGGGCGATTTCGTTTAAGGTGCTTGAAAGCCCTCCCCGGGTGGGATCTCTCATACAGTTTATTTTCGAGCTTACCTGCATCATCTCGGCTATCATAATATTTAACGGGGCGCTGTCGCTCTCCAGCTTTGTCTCGAATCCGATTCCCTCTCGCTTGCTTAAGACGGCGATGCCATGGTCTCCTATGGTGCCGCTTAAGATAATCTTGTTGCCGGGTTTGGCATTATGGCCTGAAATATTTACTCCCTCCGGTATTACTCCGATTCCTGCCGTATTGATGTATAATTTGTCGGCGTCCCCACGGTTAACTACTTTAGTATCGCCGGTAGCGATTTTTATACCGGCTTCATCAGCTGCTTCTTTAATCGAACGTATCACCCTGTTAAGTTCTTCCTTTGGAAGCCCTTCCTCGATAATCAACGCCAGGCTTAAATATAGCGGGGTAGCCCCCATTACCGCCAGGTCGTTGACCGTACCGCAGATTGATAATTTTCCGACATCGCCGCCCGGGAAAAACATCGGTTGCACCACATGGCTGTCAGTAGTAAAGGCAATTCTTCCTTTAGCCTCGAAAACCGCCGAATCGTCCAGCCTGTTTAAAATCGGGTTCCCCAGCAGTGAAATAATACTATCATTCACTATGTCATGAGATAAACTTCCGCCGCTTCCGTGAGCCAGCAGTATTTTTTCAGTCATTATTTTCTCCGTATTGATAATAGGCAGCACAACTGCCTTCCGATGATACCATGCAGGGTCCGATAGGGTTTAAGGGGGTACAGACTTTCCTGAATAATTTGCACTCAGGGGGGATTTTAACACCCCTTAAAACATCTCCGCAAATACAACCTTTCTGTATTTTAGTAGGTCCGGGGTCGAAATCGAATTTCAGTTCGGCATCGAAAGCGGCAAATTCAGGGCTTAACTTCAAGCCGCTGTCGGGGACCCCTCCCATACCGCGCCAATTGGCATTACAGGGCTCAAATACCTGTTCCAGTATCTTTTGTGCGGTGGTATTGCCATCGTAGGTTACACTGCGTTTATAAGCAATTTCTACCTTTGCTTCACCCTTTGCGGTTTGCTGTGCCAGCATATCTACACACTGTAAAATATCCAGCGGTTCAAATCCGGCAACAACGCAGGGAATACCATAGTCATCTGCTATAAAATCCCAGGCTTTGGCGCCGATAACGGCGCTGACATGACCGGGGCATATCAGGCCCTGCAGGTTTACCTCCCCCGAATCAAGCAGTGCTTTAATCACCGGCGGGCATACCTTGTGCAGGGAAAGAATATAATAGTTTTTCAACCCTTGCTGTTTTGCCTGCAGAATAGAAGCGGCAACAGTAGGGGCGGTTGTTTCAAAGCCTACTGCGATAAAAATTACCGATTTTTGCGGATTGTTTTTGGCTATCTCAAGTGCATCCAACGGGGAATAGACTACGCGCACATCACTGCCGTTGGCTTTAGCCTCCTGCAAATTGGAATGGCTTCCGGGAACTCTTATCATATCCCCGAATGATGTGACAATAACATCCGGTATTTGTGCCAGGGCGATAGCCTTATCCAGTTCGGAATTATCCGTAACGCAAACCGGGCATCCCGGGCCGGAAGTCAGTGTCAAATTCTGCGGCAACAGCTGCCTTAATCCGTTTTTCATAATGGCAACGGTATGGCTGCCGCAAAACTCCATATAGCGCGCTTCTTTTACGGAATGGCGTTTGATGCTTTCCATCAGCCCTTTTGCCATATCGGATTGCCCGAAAGAATGCAATTTGGGCATCAGGAATTCAACTCCTCAGGCTCGATGCCTTCAGCCAGTTCCCTGAAAAGCTCCAGAGTGGCTTCGGCTTCTTCTCTATCCACTATAGAAATGGCATATCCGGCGTGGATTAAAACATAATCGCCGATTTTGGCATCGGGTGTCAGCATCAGGCTTGCCTTGCGTGATATGCCTCCGATATCTACTTCGGCTTCAGTACCGTCTACTGCAGTGATAAGCGAAGGAACTGCAACGCACATATTACTCTCTCCTTAAATATTACTGTGTTGGGCTATTACCGCCTGTCCCAGAGCGAGCCCCCCGTCATTACAGGGAACGAGTTTATGGCTGAGAACGGCAAAGCCTTCTTTTTCAAGTCGGTCGATTGTTATGTTTAACAGCAGCCGGTTTTGAAAAACCCCACCGCTTAAAGCTACCGTTTTTATGCCCGTCTTTTTCCAAATCTGCTTACATGTTTCTAAAATTATCTCTGCCATTGTACTGTGGAATCCGGCGGCGATAACCTGAACCGGTGTATTTTTAAAAACATCCTGAATTATACATTCTATCAGATTTCCGGTTCTTATTACAGAAATGTCGCAATTGCCATCAATTGCAAATGGATAAACTCTTTGCATAAGAGTATCGTTTATATCATCCGGAGCTGCCATTTCCAGTTCGATTGCTGCCTGTGCTTCGTATGCGGTTTCTTTGCAGATTCCGATGATGGCAGAAACGGCATCGAAAAGCCGTCCGGCGCTGGATGTCAGCGGGCAGTTCAGTTTTAACTCGAATTGTTTTTTTATAGTATCAAGCTCAAACTGCGGAATCTGGCCGAGTACCGGCAAGCCGGACAAATCGGTCTGCGTTCCCAGCAAGTTATAGATATAACCCAGAGCCATTCGGTAGGGCTTATGAATGGCAGTTGCTCCTCCCGGCATCGGTATATATTCGAGGTGTGCCATTCTTTCAAATCCCTTAAAATCGCAAAGCAGGAACTCTCCGCCCCACAAATTGCCGTCAGTCCCGTAGCCGGTGCCGTCGAAAGACGCTCCGATAACCGGTGTTTGGATATTGTTTTCGACCATACAGCTTGCGATATGTGCATGATGATGCTGCACACCGACCGGCTTCAGGCTATTTTCGGCAGCATATTGCAAGGCATATTTGGTGGCGCGGTATTCGGGGTGCAGGTCATAAGCAATTACTTCGGGGTCTATTCTGAAGAGGTGTTTATACAATGCGATGGTGTTTTCGAAGTGTTCCAGCGTTTCAGCATTATCCATATCGCCGATGTGCTGGCTTAAAAATGCATTGTTATCACGGGTAAGGCAAAAAGTGTTTTTTTCCTCAGCTCCGCAGGCAAGTATCTGTTTTGCATCGAAAGGCAACATAATGGGAGAAGGGGCATATCCGCGGGCGCGTCTAAGTGCCCTTGCCATTCCTTTTTCAACAAGGTAAACGCTGTCGTCATATCTGGAATACACATCTCTGTTATGCAGTATAAAATAGTCTGCGATTCCTTTCAGTCTCGTAAGCGCTTCATCGTTATCCTTGCAGATAGGTTCTTCACTCAGGTTTCCGCTGGTCATCACGAGCGGTTTAGAAACATAGCTCATCAGTATATGGTGGAGGGGGGTGGGGGGCAGCATTACTCCCAGGTATTTATTGTTTTCGGCGATATTTAAGGCTATTTCAGTATTGCCGTTACCTCTTTTTAGTAGTACAATAGGAGCCTGTGCCGAGCAAAGGAGCTCAACTTCTTGGTCGGATATCAAACAGTGTTTTCTTATATCCTCGATAGAACCCATCATAAGTGCAAACGGTTTGCCGGGGCGTTTCTTTCGCTCTCTTAAAAGCTGAACTACCGGGTAATTTGTTGCATCACAGGCAAGCTGAAAGCCTCCCAGACCTTTAACGGCAATAATTTTACCTTCGGCTATCAATTGTGCTGCTTTTTTAAAAACATCTTCGCAAGCGATAGCGGTTCCGCTGTTATCTGTAAGTTGCAGTTTCGGGCCGCAAACAGGGCAGGCATTGGGTTGGGCATGGAAACGGCGGTTTAACGGGTCGTCATATTCTAATTGGCATTTTTGGCACATTTTGAAAGGCTGCATAGTCGTAAGCGGGCGGTCATATGGGATGTCTTTAATTATTGTAAATCTCGGGCCGCAGTTGGTGCAGTTGGTAAACGGGTAGAGATACCTCCTGTCGGCGGGGTTGAAAATTTCATATAGACACTGGTTGCAGGTGGCGATATCGGCGGAAACAGGCTGGTAAGCCCCTTCTTCAGCTTTACTTTCAATTATTCTGAATACAACTTCGTCATTAACCGGAACAGTCGATATGCTAATTTCCTGTATGCGGGATACGGGTGGGGCTTCAGTTTTAATTGAAGCTACAAACCCGTCGAGGTTTGCTTTTAAACCCTGTACTTCAATAGCCACATTACCGGAAGTGTTTTGTACCCATCCGGCAAGGTTATATTTATAAGCCAGACGATAGATAAAAGGGCGAAAACCGACTCCCTGCACTACTCCTTTTATTTCAAGATGCATTCTGGCTGTATTATTCGTATCTGAAAATATATTTTCCATATCTTTCTCTTAATAATATAGCAAAATCGAGGCTGTGTCATTGATAGAAGTCATTGGCGGCAATACAGTTTATACTGTAAATCTTTCTTAATCTCGCTTTGTGATTTCAGGATGGTGAATTTGGAATTGTCATGCCGGAATCCCGGTTTATCGCGATGAAGCATCTTGGGCGGTGTGAAAAATATTCTTCCCACCGGACACTTCGGTCTTTTTACTCCCCCCGGGGTGACAATTCCTTATGACCGATTATTCGTTTTTTAAATTGATGAACAACGAGAATCGGTCGATTAACTTTCTTGTCTTGGCTAAAGGTGAAGGTATTTCGATAATAATTTAAAAGCTAACCAAAGAGAATAACATTCCATTTAAAAAACGATGCCAGCTAATACAAAGCCGGCATCGATATTTTTAAAAGAATGGATTTTATAAATATTCTAGGCAAAGAGATATATCATGGCAGCTACAAAAATACCTAAAAGTCCGATATTGTACCCCCACGACATAACGCTGACGCCGCCGCGCGGATTACTTCCGGTTTTACGCACGCCAATGAAAAAGGTGATTACCGAAATCAGTAATATCGGTGCAGCGATTAAAAAAGCCAAATGATACATAATTGTTACTCCTTCTAATTATAATCCGCACAGAGGTTTTTTATCATATCCGCTGCCTTTTCGACAGCCGGTTTTAAAGGCTGTGAAAGCTCTGTGCCCCAATCTATCGTCTGTGGGCGGGTAACTATGAATGTTACCTCGGGTTCTTTATTACCCATCATTTCCCACATATTTATCAGTTCCAGTACACCTATCTGGTGAAAGGAAATAATAGCTTTCCCCGGTTCTTTGGGCGGATTACCCGGCTCGAATACTTTAATTTCACCGGGCGGCAGCGGCAGCATCATTATATCCACCACTACCAATCTATCTATTCCCTGCAAATCATTCAGCAGGTTAAATCCGCCAACTCCTCCTTCTTCAAGGACTATACTTTCAGGCATTCCGATTTCCTTAAGGCGGCGGATAACATGCAAGCCGAAGCCCTCGTCACCCATGATTATGTTGCCGATTCCCAGCACCATAGTCTTCTTTTCCGCCTTAAGTTTATCAGTCATTTCACATAAATACCTGTAGTATTATTCCTTCTCGTCGGCACTTTGTACCGAGTGTATCTGTTTAATATCTTCAGCCTCATTGCCGCGACCCTGTCTTATGCCAAGGTAAAGATGAATCAACAGTATAAAGACAAACATCCAGGTTATGATATAGTGCCAGATTCGTGAGGTATATTCATTACCGAAGATACCGTAGTTAAACCATGCCATAAAGCTTTCAGGGAATAGCAGTGCCAATCCTGAAAGTATCTGGAAGATGATAAACAAAAACACCATAAAGTATGCTGTCATCTGTAGCGGATTATATTTCTTTGACAGTTCCGGTTCTTTGCAGAGATGCAGGTAATGAGCAATGAATTTGGGCATCAGCGCAAAGTCTTTTAAGGTAGGAATAAACGATTTCCAGTCACGGTTTTTGCCTACAAACATCATTATAAAGCGTGCTAAACCTGCCACTGTCAAAACACCGGCAAACAGGAAGTGAACGCCGCGTGCCAGCGACATTAAAAATCCCTGTCCATCCACAAAGGGATAGTGGATATAAAAACCGGTCACAACCAGAAGAAGGATAGACCACATTATTAAACCGTGTAATTTTCGAAACACCGGAGGGTGCCGCATTTCCTGAGTTTCTGTATTCGTCATTTTCACTACCCCCTAAACTACCTTATGTACTTTTATATTATTACTTTCCGGGTCGATGACGTGGATGGCGCAGGCCAGGCACGGGTCGAAAGAACGTATGATACGTACGATGTTAATCGGGTTGTCCGGGTCGGGTATCGGGCATCCGATAAGAGATGCTTCATACGGACCCATAACACCGTTTTCATCTCTGGGTGAAGCGTTCCAGGTGGTGGGTACTACGATTTGATAATTCTTGGTGCGCTGGTCTTTGATGTTCACCCAATGGCCGAGTGCGCCTCTGGGTGCATCATAGACACCGAAGCCCTCTGCCGATTTGGGGATATCCTTGTCTTTCATACCGACTATCGTTCCCTCTAAGGCCATTGCCGTTAACCTGTCAATCCATTCCGGTCCGGCTTCAGCTATCGCTTGTGATTCAACAGCGCGGCAGTAGTGTCTGGCAACTGCACCCGGTTTGACGCCGGCTTCTATCAAAGCCATCAGTCCGGGATACTGGTTGACCAGCCCTCTTGCCAGAGGACCGACCTCCATCGGCTGTCCTTTATAACGTGGAGCCTTTACGAATGAATAGGCATTTTCTTTTTTAGCGTTCAGTTTGGTGATACCCTCAGTGGGATGCAGGCTGTCAACGCCATCGGGGTAATCGTACCAGGAATATTCCACCGATTCGGTGATTTTGCTGTAATCAACATCTTCAGCGGGATTAAGTGCGCCGCCTATGATGGCGCCTCCCTTGAACATATGGTTTCTGCCGCCGAAAGGACGGTCGGTGTTGCTGGCAGGGTCGGCTTGCGGGAACATCGGGTAGCACAGGTAATTCTGAGTGCCGCCGCCCAGCCCCATGGTAGCCAGTTCAAGAAGCGGGCCGGTGCCGACATATTCAACATCTGGAATATAAATATTATTTACAAAGTCTATTTCTTCCAGCCAGAGTTTTTTAAACTCTCTTAGCTGTTCGACTGTCGGTGTTGCCGTACATCCGCCGACCATAGTCGAATTGAAGTGCGGTTGAACACCGGTAATCATAGCGCGCATCTTGCTCGAGCGGGCTTTTGCTTCTATCGCCTTGATGTAGTGCGATACCAGCGTGGTTACTATTTCAGGGTCATTTATGCAATACTCATCAGGTTCATAGCGCGGAGTGAACGGTGATAAGTCGTTTTTTGAAGCCAGATACCTGATTTTATCTCTGATAGCCAGTAATCCGGCATCATTTCCGGCATAATCCGCCACTGCCATTACATCCAGGTAATCCAGAGCTGAAAGTATGTAGAAATGAATATAGTGATCCGTTATATACTGCGCGGAACAATAAAGGTTGCGCATCAGTCTGCCTGCTTCCGGTACATCTACATCGAAAGCATTGTCGAGGCAGAAGGATGAAGCGATGGCATGTACGCCTTCACAAACACCGCAGATACGGCTGGTGATATAAGGAGCATCGCGCGGGTCTTTATCCTGCAGCAGCACTTCGATGCCGCGTGCCATATTGCCGGAAGACCAGGCATTGGTAACTACGCCGTTTTCCACCTCTACTTCTATTTTGAGATGGCCTTCGATACGGGTAATCGGGTCAACAATAATTCTCTGTCCCATTTAACTCTCCTCCCCTTTCAGCTTGGTTATAATCGTATCAATGCCGATGCCGGCTGCGGCAATAGCGGCTACGGTAGCCATAACTTTATCTATATCTACTTTACCGATTCCGGGTAAAGTCACGTCGAACTGCCTGTCATATAACGGGCTGAACCTCTCGTAGAACTCGGGTTCGCTACATCCGATACAGGGGGCATTGACATTTATACAATAAGCGCTTGTTCCGTTCCATCCGCGTTTCCAGCAATCGTGTCTTGCCCAGGGTCCTTTACATCCCTTCAGATACAGACAATATCCTGCCTGACTGGGGTCTCCCCAATCGGTTAAGAAATGACCTGCTTCGAATTGTCCGCGGCGCGGGCAGTTATCATGCATCAATTCGCCGTAGAAGGCTATAGGCCTCTGGAAGTTGTCCAGCGGAGGTATGTCACCGAATGTCAGGTAGTGAACAATAATGGCCACCAGGCTTTCGGGGTGCATCGGGCAGCGCGGCAGGTTGATAACCGGCTTGTCTCCTAATACGTCATCGAATTCGTGATGTTTTTTTGTGTTTTTGTAGAGGAAGCCGACTGCGTCTGTCGGGCCCGCCGCCGGGAAACCTCCAAATGTAGCGCAGGAGCCTACACATATAACCGCTGCTGCATTCTTGGCCGATTCCCTGAAAATATCCTTGAAGGTTTTTCCGCCGATGGTACAGTACAGACCATCTTCAGCCAGGGGGATTGCGCCCTCGATTACCAGCAGGTAACCGCTTTCGGATATCGCATCTTCCAGCGCTTCCTCAGCGTGGTAGCCGGAGGCCGCCATAAGCGTTTCATGGTAGCGCAGGGAGATGGTATCCAGAATAATGGCGGCTGCTGTCGGGTCAAGGTTGTTAACGAAGGATTCGCTGCAACCGGTACATTCCTGTCCGTGAAGCCAGACAACCGCGGGTTTTCCGGAGGTTTCTTCGAGGGCTTTAACAACTCTGGGTGATAGAGCCTGGCTAAGCCCGAGGAGTGCCAGTGAGGCAGTAGCTACTTGTAGAAATTCTCGCCTTGTTGGTTTGGGTCTCAGAAAGAGTGTATCCATTCTTACTCCTTTTCGTGGAATTTATTGATAACCTAGTCGGTAAAAAAATACGTAATTTTATAATATCCGGACGCCTAAGCATTTAAGCTTATCGCCAACTCACCATGCTATCTCCTTTCCTCGATAGGAGAAACCAATTCTTCAGGCACACAAACTCAAAAAGCCTTCACTTTTACAGCCCTTTACTCGAAAGGCTATTAGATGTATTTCTATATGCAATACTATTTAGTTCAGAGAGAGTTTAGTATATTTACTAATTGTCTGTCAATTTATCACAAAGATATTAATATGTCAACATACGACCTACACGGATGTAGTCCTTTTTGTACGATTTGATTCATTATTTGACTACATAAGATTTACGATAGACTTTAAAGAAAGTATTTACTTAAAGTATTGATTTTGAGCCTATATCTGACAGCTTGATACATAGTGATGTACTAATTACTATCTTCGAATTTATTCTTATGTGTACTGATTTTCCAATCGATAAAATAAATAGGCGCCCCGAAGGCAAGTCCCAGCACGGTAAATACAATTATAATAATTCCGTAATTCATTAAAACACCATCCCGGCAAAGCCGCCGAAAGCCAATGCCATTAAAGCCGCTGTTATAAATATTACCGGAAGCCCTTTCATTGCTTTGGGAATATCAGATAGCTCCAGTTTTTCGCGTATACCGGACATTAAAGCCATAACCAGCGTAAAGCCGGCGCCGGCCCCCAGCGAAGCTACCAGACTCTCGATAAAGTTATAGGATTCGTCGGCATTTAGAAGCAGAACACCGATAACGGCGCAGTTGGTGGCAATCAGCGCCAGATAAATGCCGAAAGATTTATAAATCTTTTCATTGGTTCTTTTTAAGAAGATTTCTATGATTTGCACCATCGAACCGATAATCAGTAAGTAAACTATCAGATGCAGGTATTCGGCATTAAGCGGAATCAGTATATAATTATTGGCAAGCCACGCCAAGGCAGATGAAACGAGTATAACAAGCGTAACCGCCAGCCCCATATTGACCGCCGGTCCCAGTTTTTTGGAAACGCCGAAAACCGGGCAAAGCCCTAAAAACTGAACCAAAACGATATTATTGATAAGCGCCAGTCCGATGAATATTGAGAATAATTCAGACATCTTTTATTACCCCTATCTGCTTGAAAAAGGCAATCAGAAGACCCATTACAAGAAAAGCCCCCATTGACATACCGAAAAAAGAAATCGGATTCTCTGCCAGACCGGGCAATGTAAAAAGCTCGTTTCCGAATATCGTAATACCGCCCCTTCCCAACAGCTCACGGAAAAATGAGATGAGAATAAGCGCCAAACAGAATCCAACGCTCATACCGAGTGCATCCGCCAGCGAATCGGAAACCTTGTTTTTTGATGCGAACGCTTCGGCCCTGCCCAGAATCAGGCAGTTTACCGCTAAAAGCGAGAGGTAAATGCCCAGAGCGGAATAGATGGCCGGGATATAAGCCTGGAAAAGCATTTCCACTATAGAAACAAACGTGGCGATTATGATTACAAAAACGGGTATGCGCACGATGTCGGGTATCATTTTACGCATCAAAGAGATTGTCAGATTGGAGGCGATTATTACCAGGGCAAATGCACCGCTCATACCGAGAGCTTTATCCAGCGTATCGGTAACAGCCAGTACAGGGCACAGGCTCAGTGCCAGAACGAAAACAGGATT
>JAAYAZ010000082.1 GCA_012719115.1 Dehalococcoidales bacterium | reverse complement strand
TTTTTACAAGGTTTATTGTTCTCGTTTTCCATATTCAAGCAGTCTGGGTTAAGCTTCGATTTCAAGGCTGAAATCGAGTGCTTTTACCGAGTGTGTCAGTGCTCCGATTGAAATATAATCTACTCCGGTTAAGGCTACGTCCCTGATATTTTGCAGGGTGATTCCACCCGAGGCTTCCAGTTTAACCTTACCGCCGCACATGGCTACCACGGTTTTCATATCTTCTATGCTCATATTATCCAGCATGATGATATCAACATCCGTTTTCAGTGCCTCTAACGCCTCGTCGACAGTATCAACTTCAATCTCGATTACCGTATCCTCACTGTTGTTTTTCATAGCTATATCTATTATCTCTGTCAGTGTAACACCATCTTTTTTCAAGGAAGCGATGTGATTGTCTTTAATCAGCATGCCGTCTGCCAGATTTAGGCGGTGGTTTATCCCTCCACCGACAGTTACGGCGTATTTTTCTAAAAGCCGCATACCGGGCATCGTCTTGCGTGTATCCCTGACAGCCGCTTTTGTTCCCTTGATCTTCTCGACATATATTGCGGTTTGTGTGGCAATTCCGCTTAAATGGCTTAGAAAATTCAGCGCAACCCTCTCAGCGGCAAGAATACTCCTCAGATTTCCTGTTATTTCGGCAACAATGTCATCCGCTTTTACCCTGTTTCCTTCTTTTTGCAGCAGATTCACTTTTAGAAAATAGTCAACGGTGTGAAAAATAGGGGGTATAATACTTGAACAGGAAAGAATCCCTTCTTCTTTGGCTATGATGAAAGCTGTGCCATGCTGCTGCGGTGAAATCAAGGCGTTGCTGGTAATATCGTTTTGGCAGGCGTCCTCTTCCAGCGCCAGCCTGATGATGCTTTCCAGTTGTTCCTGCGGCTCATTATACATTGTCTTGCTCCCGCTTTTCTATAGTGGTGATAATATGTTTCAACCACTCATCGGAACGACTGGGGAAATCGGAACGGAAATGTGCGCCGCGGCTCTCTTCTCTTAAAAGTGCGGCTTCTGCCATCAGCCTGCCGGTTATAATCATATTTGCCAGCTCATGGGATTGCCGGTCGGATGGTTTCGGCAGTACTTGCTCCCAGGAGCCCAAAATATTGACCGCTTCTTCCAATCCTTCCCTGTTTCGTACAATTCCGACATTATCCCATAGCAGATTTTGCAGTGCCTCAAGTGTTGGCGGAGGAGTATTATCTATCGGCTTTGCGGGCTTAAATTTATGGTGGATATTGCCGTTTTGCAGGTTATATTCGCATCTTTGCTCTTTCTCGCCGCTATCCTGTTCGATGCGTTGAAAAATACGTTTCCCAAAGATAAGCACTTCCAGCATCGAGTTGGATGCCAGCCTGTTTGCTCCGTGCGCTCCCGTTCCGGCGCACTCTCCGGCGGCAAAAAGACCGCATACAGAAGTCTCCCCCCAGCTGTTAGTGCGTATGCCGCCAATCATATAATGAGCTGCCGGCGCTACCGGTATCAGGCTGCTGGTTATATCCAGCCCCCGGTCGGCACAGAATTGATAGATATGCGGGAAGCGCGTCTTGATGCGGTAGGGAGCCAGATGCGTAACATCAAGAAAAACATTATCCTGTTTTGTTTTTTTCATTTCACTTAAAATGCTGCGGGCAACCACATCCCTTGGTGCAAGTTCCGACAGCTCGGTATATTCAGGCATAAAGCGTTTTCCGTCCATATTGCGCAGTATGCCGCCTTCGCCGCGTACCGCTTCCGAAATCAGGAAAGGGGCGACTCCCGGCATATGCAGTGCGGTGGGATGAAACTGAAAAAACTCCATATCGATTAGTTCGGCGCCTGCTTTTAACGCCAGAGCTATGCCGTCTCCGGTAGCGACTTCGGGGTTGGTGGTGAATTTAAAAAGCTGTCCGGCTCCTCCGGTTGCTAGGATAAGGTAGCGGCACGCAAACTCTTTATCTATTCCGTTTTCGCAGTCACAGGCTTTGACACCTTTCACCCGGTTACCTTCTACGATAATCTCGGTAGCCAGATGATTTTCCAACACTTGAAGGTCTATAGCCCGTGCTATTCTGCTGAGAGTTACCTCTATGTGTTCACCGGTGGCATCGCCTCCGGCATGCAGGATACGCGGTATGCTGTGGGCAGCTTCAAGTGTGAGCGCAATTTCGCCGTCTACCGTATCGAAAGGCACACCAAAATTGACCAGGTCAGCGATGCGGTCCGGTCCTTCATCAGCCAGGATGTGCACTACATTTTCATCGCACAGACCGTCACCGGCAGCGATGGTATCGTTATAGTGCAGTTCGGGGGAATCGTTGGTACCGATGGCGGCGGCAATTCCACCCTGAGCATGGCGGGTATTGCAGTCTTCAATGCTGCCCTTGGTTATCATAAGGACACTGCCGTGCTTATACGCAAGCAGGGCACAATACAAGCCTGCGATACCGCTGCCGATTATGACGTAATCATAGGTATTAATATAGCCACCTCCGGTATCAAATAATTAAAGACGGTGGATGGAGCATGGCATGGAAATGCTATTTCGCTTCATCGGCTTGTTTGCCGGCGATGGAACTTTTTGCCATTCTTATAAGCTCGCCGGATTCGACCTTGATTATATAGCTGTCTTCTCTGATGCTATCGATTCTGCCGTAAATACCGCCGATGGTGATAATCCTGTCTCCGACCTGCAGGTTGCTTATCAGATTCTGATGTTCCTTTTGCCTTTTGCTTTGCGGCCTGATAATCAGGAAATAGAATATTGCGAATAGCACTACCATGAAGAGTATCATGTAGAGAGTGCTGCTACTGTTGGATTCACCTCCTGCCGGAACGCAGCTTGAAAGCAATCCTACGCTGGAAATTGCGGACAGCCCCAATAATGAAGCTATGATTTTCTTTGCCATTTTTAACTCCTTAATTTAGCATCTGTTTTATTCTGACAATACACCCTGTAATGACCAGGGGCTGGTCTTTTCTATATTAATTCTTACCACCTGCCCGAGCAGGTCTTTTTTATCATCGAAGAATACCAGTTTACCATTTCGGCTTCTTCCGTGCCACTTTCCCTTCTTTTTGCCTTCTACCAGCACTTCGATGGTTTTACCTAGCAGGGCAGCGTTGATCTCTGAAGCTATTTCACCCTGCAATTTCTCGATGATGGCGACACGTTCTTTTTTTACTTCCGGCGGCACATTATCATCATATTCTCTCGATGCTATGGTTCCGGTCCTTGCCGAATAGGCGGCAATATGGGTATTATCGAATCTCAAATCTTTCAATAATGCCACCGATTCCCGGAACTGCCGGTCTGTCTCTCCGGGGAACCCGACGATAATATCCGTGCTGATAGCGATATTTGGCACTTTTGCACGTATGCGTTTGACCAAATCCCG
>JAAYAZ010000081.1 GCA_012719115.1 Dehalococcoidales bacterium | reverse complement strand
TCATGGGCGTTTCGGGTAAACAGGCCGGCAAGTATATTAATCTGCCTTACGGGCTTATTTTTGCCGTAGAATACGGCAGATACCTGCTTGGCAGCGATACTAAAGCCCTATGCCCTTACCCGGAAATTATCGGCGAATCCGAAATTAAAATCCCCGGCGTTACCCCTATATCCGGCTGGGCTGTCGAAACATCGATTACGGAGAAAGTAGTCGATGTCGATAATCAGAATGAGTTCGTCGCTTACCTGGATGCAGATAAATGCGGCAGAAGTCTTACCGTCCGCAGCCGTATTGATGGAGACCACTTTCAGCCGCTGGGTTTCGATACTCCCAAACGGCTAAACCGCTTTATGATTGACCTGAAAATCCCGCAGACCTGGCGGGAACGCGTACCCCTGGTCTGCCGCGACGGGCAAGTCATCTGGGTAGTTGACTACCGCATCGACGACAGGTACAAAGTCACCGCTGATACAAAACGCGTGTTGAAGATTGAGTTTAAGCGGGTTTAGTTTTTTCGGGTCTTATCAATCATGTCTGCTTCCGCTTTCAGACCCTCGACAGGCTCACCACGAACGGCTCTAATTTAACCACGAACGGTTTTTTTATTTCAGCACGTGCGGATATATTTTCCCCATTTCGATGGCCGATTGAATTTTTCAATATATTTATTATCTTAGCCTTATCCATCAGGCTAATCCCGGACCTAGAATTTTCTGGGTTTAACCGCGCTGATTTCCCTGATGCAGGTAAATGCCATAGTTCCGGAAAGTAATAAGCGATTGCGCTTGACAGATATGAGTGGTATCGCTTATAATATCTCAAATGGAGATACGATTCAGTCGTCATGCCAAAAACAAGGTCAGGTTATACAAACTGACCGATGAGGAGATTGAGGAAGTTATCCTGTCGGGAGAAAGGTTGATACAGGGGAATAAATGGGAATCACGGCTGGGAAACTTGAGAGTAATTTGGCTGATGGTTGGTTCCTATTCATTGGTAGTGACGGTGATAAAGACAGGGAGGTGGTGAAAGAAAAATGGCAAGAGAAGCGAATATACCGGAAGTAGCAAAGAACGCCTTGAAAATGGAATATGAGCCTGAGGTAGATATTCTCACAGTTTATATCCAGAGCCCTGAGACTCTGCTTGGCCATAGCGCTGAAGTGAAATCCGGTGTAATACTTAATTATGCGGAAGACGGCAGTCTGTCATCGGTTGAAGTTCTGGATGCCGCCCGGCGCTACCCTGCCGGACAGCTTGCCGCTTGTAGTGTTGACGAACTTATCGACCTCAAGACAGCATCGCGGTTGGCCGGTATTGCACCGGTAACTCTCCGCACACAGGCGCAGAAGGGAAGGCTATGGGCGATGAGGTTGTCTGGGCAGTGGGCGACCACCCGTGAGCGGCTTCAGCAGTATATCGACAGCCGGTCTGGTACCAGGGTGACGCAAAAATAATTCTCAGGATAGAGTTTACGCGGGTTTAACCGAGCTTACTTTAACACTTACAACCGAGTTCTCGATATCTCTTATTTCAGCGGCGCTTATCTTTTTCTCTTTTATAATCGCCTGAGCGGTCGGGTCGTTTGCCATACAATCGATGGGAAAGGGAGTTTCGTCAACAATTTTCACCTCGCGGAAACCGCGTCCCTCGATGGCGCTTATGTAATCCTTCTTGAGTATTGCCCCCGATATGCAACCGACGTATCCGGCCACCGATTCCCTGACAAAATCGGGCAGTTTACCCAGCAACACGATATCCGATACCATCAGCCTGCCGCCGGGTTTCAAAACACGATATGCTTCATCGAAAACCCTGACCTTATCCGGCGAAAGATTGATGACACAGTTGGAAATGACAACATCTATCGAGTTATCGGCAACCGGCAGGTTCTCGATTTCACCCAGCCGGAATTCGACATTGTCATAACCACCCTTGCGGGCATTGGCGCGTGCTTTTTCCAGCATATCGGGCGTCATATCCACCCCGATGACATGTCCGCGCTTGCCGACACGATTGGCTGCCAGAAAACAGTCGAACCCCGCCCCCGAGCCGAGGTCGAGCACTGTTTCACCTTCTCTTAACGATGCCATCGCTGTCGGGTTGCCACAGCCCAACCCGAGATTGGCCCCGTCAGGCACGGCTTTCATCTCTTCATCCGAGTACCCGATATCCTTGCTTATCGTTTCTGCTGTTGACTGTCCGCAGCAGGAACCTGAGCCGCCGCAACAGGAAGATGTGCCCCTGGCAACTTTGCTGTACTCCTGCCTGACAGTCTTCCTGATATCTTCTTTTTTCATAGTTTAATCCTTTACCCGTTTATTTCTTTCAGAGCCGGCCCCAGCATTTGCTGTACCATCCTGTTGAGGTCTTCTATTTTTACCAGCGCAATGAAACCGACATTGCCGGTATTGTTCCATCTCACCAGCGCCAGCTTATCACCGGCTTTAATGTTGGATTTTTCTCTTATTTCTTTCGGCAGAACCATTTGCCCGCGTTCATCGATGCTGACGACAGATTCCACCTGGCAGCAGGGCAGGTTATCCGGGCCTTTACAGCAATCCATATTCCCCTCCCAATAATCAGAATAATAAGAATATACTGAAAAAGCAGAGAGAAGTCAAGGTTATTTATAACCTCACCCCTGTCCCCTCTCCGCAAGCAGAGAGGGGAATAATGATACAGGTTCCCCCTTCTTTGAAATCGGAGAAGGGGGCTAGGGGGATGAGGTGTTAACTAATCCACCCCGGATTCTTCTCCCGATAAATCGCAATCAGGATGACATTGAACACAAATCCGTAGGGGCGACCATTGGTCGCCCGCCCTTTAAACGAACATGGTGTACGGGCAATGCCTGCCCATACAGTTTACAGTCAGGCTATTCGTGAGAGATTGCCACGCCCTGATTTCATCAGGTCTCTTTTTTGAGTATTATGCCCGCAATGACATTTGACATTAAAAAGAACCCCCACTCTTGGTGAGAGTGGGGGTAAAAGCATTGACAGGTCTGGACAAAACGGTGATTAATGCAGGAAGTGCCTGACGCCGGTAAAGACCATGGCGATGTTATATTTATCGGCGGCCTCAATCGATTCGTTATCCCTGATGGAGCCTCCCGGATGGATAATGGCAGTTATACCTGCCGCCGCCGCCTGCTCGACGCTGTCGGGGAAGGGGAACATGGCATCGGAGGCCATAACGGCTCCCTTTGCGTTTTCTCCCGCTTTCTTGGCAGCGATATCGACGCTGAAAACGC
>JAAYAZ010000080.1 GCA_012719115.1 Dehalococcoidales bacterium | reverse complement strand
TGGAAGGGTTAAGGGGGTGGTGTTCGGGGAGGGGTGCTGATGTACCGCTGTTGCCGTATTCCGAACTGGAACCGGTTATTTCAATCACCGGATTGATATCGGCAGTTTTAATGGCGTCCAGTAAATTGAGTGTGCCGATAACGTTAGTATTTATTGTTTTTTCCGGCTCAGCCCACGATAATGGAATATTACTTAACGCTGCCAAATGAAAAACGTAATCCGGGCGTACTTCTTTTATAACGGACTGCATACCTCTTTTATCCAGAATATCCTGCTGTATAATATGAATTGAACCTTTCAGTTCTTCTAACGCTTCAGTGTTATTATTCACAAAGCCATATACATTTAATCCCTTTTGCAGTAGGAAATCCGCAAGGTTAGAGCCGATAAAACCGCCGCATCCTGTTATTAAACATTTTTTCATTTCTGTCATTACTTATCCTTTGTTTGCGGATTGGTAAATAGCATTGACTAATTTTAATGCTTCCAAACCGTCGTAACCGCTACCTATTGGCTCCCTCTTCTCTGCAATTGCCTGCATAAACTCCTTCCATTCCTCTAGCCAGGAAATATCGCTGCCTCGAAACTCGGTTGTTTCATCTTTGAACGGTTCGTAAAAGGCACGCTTCCCAATAGTCAGCTTTTCGGTTCCGTATCCGCCTCCGAGGCCTTCTATGATGATATAGCCGTCCTGCCCGAATATTTCAAAGATAAACTGGTTTTTCCACTGTGTAAGGCTGGAGTGCAGAGAGGCAATTTGTCCTTTGGTTGTACGTAAAATTGCAAAAGCATTATCTTCAAGAGGTGACATTTCCCAAAAACGAGTCGAGGTATAGCCGGATACTTTATCGAAATCGCCCAAAAACCAGCGAAAAAGGTCGATAGCATGTATGCCTTGCTCCATTAGATGGCCCCCGCTGATTACATTGGGGTCTGCCCTCCATTCCGTTTCATAACCGGGTCTGCCGCAAATGCCATAAACACAGCGTATATAATTTATTTCTCCGATTATTCCATTGTCGAAGCTTTCTTTTGCTTTGCTGATGGCAGGGTGATGTCGGTGATTAAAACCGCATTTTAAAGTTACATTGTTATTTCTAGCCGCATCTATCATTGCATTTGCTTCTTCTACCGTGTTGGCTAGCGGTTTTTCACAAAGGACGTGCTTACCTGTATTCATTGCGGCAATGCTCATTTCGGCGTGGAGGTTGGGTGGGGTACAGATTAATACCGCATTGATGTCATTTCTTTCAATTATATCCTGCCAGCGGTCTGTTGCCTCGCAATTAAAACTTTCCGCAATCTTGGCTGATTCTTCAATATTTTTACTGGCTACCATAACAAGTTCGTTCCCCGGAAGTTGTTTTAATACGGGAGAACGTCGTTTGCCCTGTAAGCCGGCACCAATTAGTCCAACTTTAAGGTTTATACTTGGTATTATTGAATTACTCAACGTTATTTCCCCCTTCCAATACCCAGATAATTAAATCCCAGTGTTTCCATCTGTTCCATATCGAGCATATTCCTGGCATCGATTACAATTGGCTTTTTCATCAATTGCTTAATTTTGTCATAATCCAGCGACTTGAATTCGGGCCACTCGGTGATTAACACCAGTGCATCGCTGTTTTTGGC
>JAAYAZ010000079.1 GCA_012719115.1 Dehalococcoidales bacterium | reverse complement strand
GGTTGAATTGGTTCGAGTACAGTTCTTTGGGCAAATTAACTGTGATATTTACATCTTCGTATTGAAAAAATCACTTTTGCGTGATATGATTGGTTTGTTATACCACAAACATATGGAGGTGCGGAATGGCTGTCAGCTATAAAAAGTTATTTCACTTGATGATAGAAAAAGACATATCCAATGTTGAATTACAACGCAGAGCCGGATTTTCCGGCAATATATTAACGCGGTTGAAACGCAATAGCTATGTGTCTTTGGAGAGCATAGAAACTATTTGCAAAGTCTTAGATTGCAAGGTTGATGATATATTAGAATTTATTCCAGATGAGGGGGATGTGTGATGTTTTACAAAATGATTGAAAATGCTTGTAACAGATGGTATTCCTCATCTGAATGCACTGCTAATTCAATAATTGATTACATAGAGAATAACGGCAAAATGCGTGATGCGCAAATAGATGCTATAAAAACATATTTGTATTTAAAGATAGCCTGCGAGGGGTTACCACTGGTAGAATTATTTCAATCCGGAATGTTTAACACACTCGATTTAGATAATGTAGAACTTTCGAGTTCTGTGCGTCAATATCTGCAGAATAATTCTGCAGCCGCAACACTTTTCGAGTATGCGTGTTTAAGAAATGAAAAGGATGAACAGGTTTCAGAAAAACTGGAAAGAGCAATAAAGAAGGCTCCAGAAGAAATTGACTATATTAAGTTTTTTCAAGACGCGTTTTATGATGTTTCATATACAGATTATTTGTTTAGCCTTCCGATGGGTGCAGGTAAGACATATCTGATGGCTGCATTTATCTATCTTGATTTGTACTTTGGTAATAATGAGCCTAATAATCCGTCATTTGCGCACAATTTTATAATTTTCGCACCGTCTGGTTTGAAGTCCTCTGTTGTCCCGAGTCTTAAAACTATACAAAAATTTGACCCATCATGGGTTTTGCCAGAGCCAGCAGCCTCTGATATTAAGCGAATGATATCCTTTGAGATTCTCGATCAGAGCAAAACCACAAATAAGTCTAATAAAACCAAAAATCCTAATGTACAGAAAATAGCTAACCATCAGCCGTTATCTGAACTCTTCGGATTAGTGGCTGTTACAAATGCAGAGAAGGTTATTCTTGACCGTATTCAAGAAAAGAATGGTCAGATAAACCTGTTTGAACAAAGTGACGATGAAAGGGATAGGCAAGCAAACGAACTCCGCAATTTAATCGGAAAACTCCCTTCATTAGCCATCTTTATCGATGAAGTTCATCATGCTGTTAGTGCTGAAATCAAACTACGTGCAGTTGTAAACAAGTGGGCAGAAAACAGGACAGTAAACTCTGTCATTGGTTTTTCAGGCACTCCTTATTTGGAAAAAGCCGAAAAAATCTCGGTTACGGATAAATTGATCGTTGCAACAGCAGAAATTACAAATATAGTCTACTACTATCCCCTGATAAAAGGCATAGGTAATTTCCTTAAGCGACCTATTGTTAAAATATCAGAAATAGCTGATAGTAGTCGCATTATTGAAAAAGGTGTCAGAGAATTCCTTGATAATTATAAAGATACTGTATATGAAGGTAACCTTATAGCGAAACTGGGCATTTACTGTGGCACTATTAAAAAGCTGGAAGAACTTGTATATCCATTGGTTAATAGTATAGCTTCAGAGTACGGTATTGGTAATGATGCTATTCTTAAATTCCATAAAGGTAATAAACAATATCCACAGCCAATCGATAGCCAGCTTCATTTTGATACGCTCGACACATCACTGTCAAGAATACGTATAGTTCTGCTTGTGCAGATCGGAAAGGAAGGATGGGATTGTCGAAGCCTTACTGGCATTATTCTTTCGCAGGAAGGCGATTGTGCTAAAAATATGGTTCTCCAAACTTCATGCAGATGCTTACGACAAGTAGTCAAGGATGAGCCGGAGACTGCGCTGATTTACCTTAACGAGGATAATGCTAAGATACTGGAATCACAGCTACAGCAGCAGCACCACACCTCTATAAAAGAATTTACAGAAAGCGATAATGCTAAGGTAAAGTTAAACCGCTATGATCGCTCTTTTTACCTAAAGCTACCTAAAATTGATTTTTATCAATTAAAAATTAAATATAAAACACTTGTTGTTGAGGAAGCAAATCCAGAAAAGGATATCCCGAAAGCATCCAATAATACGAAAATATCCGCGGACATTACAAGAGTTACTGATTTTACCTTGCAGACAGTAACAAGGGAAATTGATGTTACTGAACGTGGAAATATGCAGGCAACATACCCATCGTGGGTATACACAATTTCTAAAGAAAGTTTTGGTACATTGCCAGTTGACCAACTGATGCAATACGAAGACTTACTTCAACATATTTACTCCGAAATAACGTATCAACAGGGTAATGCTCGTTATTATAGTTCCAAGTATGATATTTCTACTGTTAATGCAAATATAAGGAAGGCCTTTACTGCAAAGAGGGATTTTACTTCTACAGAAGAACTAATACCACAGCAGTCCAACTTGCTTAATATTTCTAACTTCACCACAGAAGTAAGTACGGTTAATCCGACCATTTACTATCCGGAACAAACGATTGTTGAAAATATTATACTCGATGATAAGGGCAAGCTGAAGGTTAACCCTAAAGTTCAACAGTTAATTCAGTTGGCAGAAGAAACCGGTAATCAAGCAATGGCAGACACGCTACGCAAGCAGAATGCATCGCATCCGCATAAAAATCGCTCTTTTCATTACTTGCCATACCGTACAGATAGTAGCTTCGAGCAGACGTTCCTAAAAGAAATACTAACTTTTTCTGAAGTGGAAAGTCTCGATCTTGAAGTTTATTACAATGGTGACCAGGCAATGACGGAATTCAAAATCAAATGCTATAAGCAAAGCGGGAATAAATGGATTTACATTGGCTTTTATACTCCGGATTTCATTATTATTCAACGTAAAAACGGTCAAATCCATAAATCCGTTATTGTTGAAACGAAAGGTGAGATATATGCTAATGACCCAAAATTCAAGAATAAGCGAAAATTTATGGAGACTGAATTTTTAAAGCAGAACAATAAAGCATTTGGGTATGAGCGTTTCGACTATTTATACTTAGAAGACACAATGTCTGAAAATGATAGAATTTCAGCAACATATAAAAAAATTACAGAATTTTTTGGAGGTGTAAAATAATGCCGATTAAATACGTACCATTTATACCCGAACCAATTGAAGGACAGGCAGTCCTTGGCAATTTTAACAGAATACTTAAATATCGCGGCGCAGATGAAACTTCGATGCTTTTACAGCGCGGTATGCCATTTTATGATATGGAAAAGGTTGAAACCGTTGGCGATAATAAAAATGGAAATATGGTTATCCGTGGTGAGTGCGTTTCAGCCTGCGCATATTTAAAAGAGCAAGGGATAGAAGTTGACCTTGTTTATATTGATCCCCCTTTTGCCAGTGGTGCGGACTACGCAAAAAAGGTTTATATTCGACGTAATCCGAATATTGCTGATATTATTAAAAAGGCTGAGGAAGAGATAGATATAGGCGAAGAATTCCGTGAATTTGAAGAAAAGATGTATGGTGATGTTTGGAATACAGAGAAGTATCTAAATTGGATGTATGAGAACCTTGTTGCAATTAAATCAGTGATGAGTGAAAATGCATCTATATATATTCATTTGGATTATCATAAAGGACACTATGTTAAAATCCTTCTTGACGAGATATTTGGAGAGGACAGGTTTAAAAATGAGATAATCTGGTACTATGAGACTTATCAGGGAACTGTAAAAAACTATTTTCCTCGTAAACATGATACTTTATTTTTGTATACGAAATCGGATGATTATACATTTAACCTTCAATATAATGACGATGTAGAAGACTCTATAAATTATAAACGTTGGAAAGACTATATCGTGGATGGTAATAAGATTAAGGGTGATAATTATCCTGCGTCAGATTCAAGGTTTATGGCCAGGTACAACAAGTGGGTAAAAGATAACGGCCGAACACCTGGGCCTGATGATATCATTTTTGAAGTGAAGACAATGGCATATAATTCGGTTTGGAGAGATATTAAACCCGTTGATCCAAAGGATGAGGGTGAAAAATTACCCTATATCACGCAAAAACCCGAAGCACTCCTGGAACGTATTATTAGTTCTTCTTCAAATGAGGGTATGGTAGTTGCTGACTTCTTTAGTGGTAGTGGTGTTACAGCTGCAGTAGCTAATAAGCTTAGTCGTAAGTTTATAACAGTCGATATAGGTATTAATTCAATTCAAACCACACGTGATCGACTAAAAGCTATTGATGCGGAATTCGATATCCTTGAAATCAAGGATGGTGTTTCATTATACAGAAACCCAGTTCAGACAATGGATAGAATTAAATCTATTATTCCCAGCTTAAAGAATGATGATTCTTTGGCTTCATTTTGGGAAGGAGCAATTTCTGACAGTAAGCTGGGCACGGTTCCCGTATATATTCCTAATTTAATGGATAGTTCCACGAAGTTGCTTGATACTGTTCTTATGAATCGCATCATCCATCAAGCAATACCGGAATTAGATGATAATATTAAGAAGGTAATTGTCTACTATATTGATATTACTGATAAGGCTGAAATTGCGAAGTTCATTGCCGATGATGATAGTACAGCCGTTGAAATTGAACTGCGAGATATAAAAACAATTCTTGATGATGTTGTGGTCGGTGATTATGCTAAGTTTCACGTTGAAGAGTCACACGAAGATCTATTCGGTGGTTATGTTGTTACTATAGATAAATTTGTTAGTGATCGTGTCATGCAGAAAATTGCTGAATTCAATCAGAAGGCGTTTCTAAATTTATCAAAAAAGAAGCCATACAAGCCAATTGAAATCAGTGAAGAAGGATTGGAACTTATAGAATATTTAAGTATTGATTGTATTGCTACTGAAGGTGAATGGCACTCTGATAGCGAAATTAAAATCGATAAAAATGGTTATGTTATTAAGGATGGTACTAAAACAAAGGATTTTTGGGATTCAACAATTCAATGTAGAATAAAACCGCTTCGTCTCAAAATCCGTAATATCTGTGGTGACGAAACTATTTGGACTTTCGAATAAGAACAAAAGCAAAGACTGCACTAAAGGTTTTATCCTTAGGTGCAGTCTTTACTTTTGAGTCTCCGCTTGAAGAGAGTCGGTCACAAATTTACTTGTTTTCGTAAATCCCTAAGCCTAACCCCCATTGAAAGGATGTTTTTTATGGGTGGTATAGGACTCGAACCTACGACCTTTGCGATGTCAACGCAACGCTCTAACCAACTGAGCTAACCGCCCGAGGAATGTGCATTATAACTGAGCCTTATAGATTT
>JAAYAZ010000078.1 GCA_012719115.1 Dehalococcoidales bacterium | reverse complement strand
TTGACAGTCATGTCGAAACACTTAACACAAGCGGTTTATCAGGAAATGAATATGAGCAGTATTTGCACGACAGAGTAGAATACTGGAGCGATAAATCACCTTCGATGGAAGAAAGTGTCGCCTGGGTTGAATCGGAGGTTATTCCTTTAACTACGCCCAGCGCGACATAAAGTAAGAAATAAAAGGTTTAGAGTACACTATTCCTGCCTGTGCCTGCAATATCAAGGCATGGGCAGGAGGAGTTTTTGTTTTTATTATGGCTATTATAGAACGATTGGATAAATGGGCAAAATCAATAAGCAATTGGATAGTATGGATTGGCGGAGCAGGCGTCATTTTAATGCTGGCTCTGACAGTTGCCGATATTATCGGAGTAAAGATTTTTAAAACGCCCGTTCCGGGTGCCATTGAAATAGTTGCCTTTCTAGGTGTAGTAATTACAGCCTTCGGTATGGCTTATACACAGGCCGAGCACGGCAATATCCAGGTAGAGTTTTTTGTTACCCGTTTGCCTAAACGGGCTAGGGCTGCCTGTGGCATCTTTACCTCTCTTTTGGGACTTATTCTTTTTGCCCTGCTGGCATGGCAGAGCGTCAGATACGGAATCAACCTGCAACAAAGCGGTGAAGTATCGATGACTTCGCGTATTCCTTTCTATCCGTTTGTTTATGCTATTGCTTTTTGTTGTATTCCGGTTTGCTTTGTATTAATAGTCGAGATGATGAAAAATATTATGAAAGTTGTAAATAGATAGATGGACCCCGTAGTTGTCGGTCTTGTAGGAATAATAATCCTTATCGTACTTTTTATACTGGGAATGCCGGTCGGTTTTGCCATGGCGTTTGTCGGCTTTGCCGGATTCAGTTATCTGGTTAGCCCTTCCGCCGGGCTTAATCTGCTTGCCAGAGATGTATTTACCAACCTGTCATCATATTCGCTAACCGTAATCCCCATGTTTCTGTTGATGGGTTCGATTGCTTTTGCTTCCGGAATCAGCAGCAGGCTGTATGCCGCCAGTCATACCCTACTCGGTCAGGTACGCGGCGGTCTGGCAATGGCGACTATCCTGGCGTGTGCCGGGTTTGCCGCTATCTGCGGTTCAACCAGCGCTACGGCTGCGGCTATGGGTAAAGTAGCCCTGCCTGAAATGAAAAAATACGGATATGCCGATACGCTGGCAACCGGCAGCGTGGCTTCAGCGGGAAGCCTCGGGATACTTATTCCGCCAAGCACAATTTTTATCGTCTATGGTATATTGACGCAGCAATCAATCGGCAGCTTGTTCCTGGCCGGGATATTCCCCGGAATACTGCTGACTATTTTATTCATTATCGTTGTAGTTGTTTTATGCAAGCGTAATCCGGCTCTGGCGCCTGCCGGGCAGGCGACTACTTTTAAACAGAAGATTGTTGGATTATCCGGCATCACTGAAATGCTTTTGCTGTTTATACTGGTGATGGGCGGCCTTTTTGCCGGATGGTTCAGCCCGGTGCAGGCCGGTGCTGTCGGCGCAGCCGGGGCATTGTTAATTGGATTGGTACGCCGCAATTTATCATGGAAAGCATTTAAGGATGCCCTTATCGAAACGGTAAAAGTTACATGTGAAATCATGATTATCGTTACCGGAGCCGTCGTTTTAGGTCATTTTATTGCAGTTACTACCATACCCAACATGTTATCGGGATGGATATCCGGCCTCGGTTTACCGGATGTAGCGGTTATGGCAATGATTATTCTGATGTACCTTATCGGCGGGTTATTTATGGATTCGCTGGCTATGATAACACTGACAATACCGATTATCTATCCGCTGGTATTAGCCCTGGGTTTCGACCCGATATGGTTCGGTGTTATCATCGTTCTGGTAACGGAAATGGGTGTTATAACACCGCCGGTGGGTATAAATGTATATGTGATTAAGGGTATTACAAAGGGAATATCCCTGGAGACTATATTCAAAGGGATAATACCGTTCTTAATAGCGATAATCATTTGTGTGGCGTTACTTTTGGCATTCCCCAAAATCGCTACATTTTTACCCGGTATAGCATCTTATTAACTACGCTTTCGGAGGCACTATAAACAATGACCATAGCGGATATGCTTGCAAAAAATGCTAAATTGTATCCGGATGATATTGCCCTGGTTGAATTGAAACCCAGCTTGAATTACAGGTGTGAAATTACCTGGCGGGAATTCGATAACCGTTCAAATAAGATTGCCAATGCCCTCTACAACACGGGAATCCGTAAAGGCGATAAAGTCGTTCATCTGATGACCAACTCCATCGATTGGCTGGTGGCATATTTCGGCATAATACGCACGGGTGCCTGGGCGGTACCGCTCAATTTCAGGTTTACCGCTAAAGATATTTTATACTGTACCCAAATAGCGGAGGCGAAGGCTTTTTTATTCGGGCCGGAATTTGTCGAACGGGTAAGTGAAATCAGAACACAATTAACGTCTGTAAAAAAATTTATATACATTGGCGATGATGCTCCCGAATGGGCACAGCCCGTAGATGATTTTACTTTAAGCGCTTCGGTAAACCCTCTGAATGTTGAATTGAATCCGGATGACCCCTGCGGATTGTATTTTACATCCGGAACTACCGGGCAGCCGAAACCGATACTGCTTACTCACAAAAACATGGAACATGCCGCTATCGTGGAGAGCAGGCATCACGGACAGACCAAAGATGACAATTTTATATTGATCCCCCCCTTATATCATACCGGAGCCAAGATGCACTGGTTCGGCAGCCTCTATACCGGAAGCAGGGCTACGCTTCTGAGGGAAATCAAACCGGCTTATATTTTTGAGGCGGTACACAATGAAAAGGGTACAATAGTATGGCTGCTGGTTCCCTGGGCACAGGATATACTGGTGGCTTTGGATACAGGAGAGCTTAAAAAAGAGGATTATAAATTAAACCAGTGGCGCTTGATGCATATCGGGGCGCAACCGGTCCCCGAAAGCCTGATAAAGCACTGGAAAACTTATTTCCCGGATATGCTTTATGATACCAATTACGGGTTAAGCGAATCAACCGGTCCCGGATGTGTGCATCTGGGCGTCGAAAACATTCATAAGGTAGGCGCTATCGGTAAACCCGGTTACGGCTGGCAGGTTCGCATTGTGGATGACAATGACAATGATGTTCCTGCCGGTATGGTTGGGGAGCTGCTGGTAAAAGGCAACGGTTTAATGAAGGAATACTATAAAAATCCGCAAAAAACTGCCGAAGTCTTAAAGGACGGCTGGCTTCACACCGGAGACCTGGCAAAAACGGATGAGGACGGTTTTATATGGTATGTTGACAGAAAGAAAGACTTAATCATTACCGGCGGTGAGAATATCTTTCCGATAGAGGTGGAAGAAGTTCTGCTTTTTAATCCAAAAATATACGATGCGGCTTTAATCGGTATTCCGGATATCAGGCTGGGCGAAATTGCAGTCGCTGTAATCGACCCGAAACCGGGAGCCGGAATTACCACTGAAGAAATTGAGTCATATTGTATCGAGAAGCTGCCCAAATATAAGCGCCCCAAAATAATAGTCTTTGATAAAGTACCGCGTAATGCGACCGGCAAGATAGAAAAGGTTAAACTGAGAGAAAAATATAAAGATTTAAAGTGGGTTCGTTAACCCGTAGGGTGAATAATCTACCTTGGAATAGCCGTACAATTTAATCGTCAAATTAGTTTCGAAACTCAATTTGAAAAATTATGTAGGACTTTAACGGAGGTAAACTTGCGATGGATAAAAAAACTTTTGGACCGAGCGCTTTTGTATTCCCGGAGCCGGTATTTTTAGTTGGTGTAAATGTTGACGGAAAACCGAATTTTATGACGGCTGCCTGGGGTGGTATGGCATGCGGCGCCCCTCAGATGCTGACGGTGGCTATACGACATCAGAGATATACTATGAAAGGTATCAAACCGGGTGGCAGTTTCTCCGTTAACATCCCGAGTGAACAATTGGTGGAAGAGGCAGATTTGTGCGGTATCATATCCGGGGCGAATGCCGATAAGGTTGCAGCCTGCGGCTTCGATGTTTTTTACGGAAAACTCGAAAATGCTCCGCTAATTCGCCAATGTCCTGTTAATTTAGAATGCAAAATCGTGCATATGCTTAATTTAGGCAGCCATACGCTGGTTATCGGCAGTATCGAAGAGACACATGTTACGGAGGATTGTCTTACCGAAGGTGTTCCGGATGTAGAAAAAATCAAACCGATATTGTATTCAAGAGGCACAACTGCAAAATATTACGGATACGGAAAGCCTGTCGGTGACGCTTTCAATATAGGCAACAATATCAATCATCAATAAGGCAGAAGCGTTGTTTTGTAGGCTTAAATGTAGCTAAACAACTGATATATGGGGTATAATCTAACAGAGGTAATTTGAAATACTATGACTGACTGGCAACTGACAGCGACCACTATATTTTGCGAAGATATGAATGACGAAGTAACCATCATCGTTTATAAAGATGGTAAGACCAGATGCACCGGTTATGACTTCTTTACCAAAATGAGTGCCGATCCGAAAGAGAAAAAAGGCTTAAGCGGTCTCAAATGCGAAGGGCCGGTTTGTCACAGGGTATCGGCGTATAAAGAGAAAATATTCTCGGAAGAAGAAAGCAGCAAGGAACTATAAGAAGGAAAAACGGGTTTGGATAATCCAGTAAAAGAAAAAAAAGTTGTTATTAAAGCGGATCATCTCTCGCTGTCGTTCGGGGGCGTTCGTTCTTTAATAGATGTCAGCGTTGATATCAAGGAAAACGAAATACTGGCGATTATTGGCCCTAACGGAGCCGGGAAAACCAGCTTTTTAAATTGCCTGAACGGTTTCTACAAACCGCAGAGCGGAACGATTACATATAACGGTCAGGATATTACGCATATACGTCCGGATAAAGCCGCCAAGATGGGTTTGGCGCGTACGTTTCAAAACATCGAACTGTATACCGGTTTAAGCACCCTCGATAACATTATGGCTGCCAGGCATGTACTTATGAACCAGAATGTTTTCAGCAGCGCTTTATACTTCGGACCGGCGCATACGGAAGAAATTAAACATCGCAGGACCGTTGAAGATATTATCGACTTTTTGGAGATAGAATCGATTCGCCAGCAGGTGGTCGGTTCTCTGCCTTACGGTATGCGTAAGAGGGTGGAACTGGGCAGAGCGTTGGCTCTGGAGCCGAAAGTTTTGCTTTTAGATGAACCTATGGCAGGTATGAACCTGGAAGAAAAAGAGGACATCGCACGCTTTATTATCGATATTTTCGAGGGGCAGGGAGAAACCTATCCCGATACGCCGGTATTAAGAGACGGAGTAAACTGCATAGTACTGATCGAGCATGATATGGGTGTTGTGATGGACCTTGCGGATAGAATCGTAGTGCTGGATTTCGGGCGTAAAATTGCCGAAGGAACCCCTGAAGAAATCAGTAAAAACCCCGATGTCATCGCCGCCTATCTGGGGGCGGGTAAGTAGCTTATACTATTCTCCTGTATATTTAGAGCGTATTCTTACTTAAACTGTTTCAGATTTCCATATGAAAATACGTTCTTCGAGAGCGCCAACGTATCAGGATTCTAGAAGGAGAGTATTCGGCATCTCATCCTGAAATCACGAGGTGTGAATCAAGGATGTTGGGAAGGAAAAATACCGACAGAAAGCTCCACCCCAGATACTTCATTCGTCCCTCACCAATTCAGTATGACACTTTCTTTATCCCAGCCGCTATATTTAGATTCCGAATGGTTGGGACTCCAGCATAACAAAAGAACTAAAAAGTCGCTTGTGGTGAGCCTGTCGAATCCATAGCGGCGTCGCTTAAGTAAGTATGTTAATTCCGTTCATTTGACCCTTCGACAAGCTCAGGGCGAACGG
>JAAYAZ010000077.1 GCA_012719115.1 Dehalococcoidales bacterium | reverse complement strand
GGCATAATTATCAGCTTAATCTGAGTGCCTGATTGCTGAGTCTGCTTACAATGCGGTTAACACCAACCATAATTGCAGCTACTATAGCAATCAGAATCAGCAGTTCCAATATTATTGCATCGAACCCCAGACCGTTAATTGTTAAATCGACCACCGGTTTAATAACATAGAAAGTCGGAAAGATATATCCTATCCATTGGGGAATCTGCGGGAACATATACACAACAGCCGGCCCGAACAAAAGCAGCCCGCCGAACTTCCAAAGAGCAAACAGGGTATTCATATCTTTTATGTATGCTCCTGCAATTAAACCTAACTGCGAAGCCATTACAGAGCCTAGCCCCATTACAAGTATCAGCGAAAGAATAGACGAATGGAATTGACCGCTGATTGCCAGAGTCAATACCCCCATCACAAGCGCCAAAATTGCCCCTATAGTTCCTTTGGCGGTAAATATTTCCCCGATGGTAGCAGGGCTGACACTTAAAGCTTCAAGGGTATGCTTATTCTTTTCATTTATCAAAGAAGCCGCAGGCAGCATCATTCCACCGAAGAAAATTGCCGTAAGCACTACCAGAGGCAATAATCTATCGTTCCACGGGACTTCCGATACGTCTCCCAGAGCAATCATTTCGATATTTACCGGTAGTATTGAGCCACTCATTTCATGAACAGCATCATTTACTATTGTTCCAATCATAACCCGGTGTTTAATCAGGCTTTCACCCCAGGTGTAAGCTTGAATTTCGGCATTGCCGGATTGAATCATGTCATCGAAACTTACCGGCAGTATAATTCCCATATCGATAGAACCATCCGATGCTGCAGCTTTCAAATCTTCTTCACTGTAGTATTCCTTAAGGCTGATACTTCCCGAAGATTGAAGTATCGTTGTCATTTCCGAATCGCCTTTGTCCAATAAGCCTAAAGCGGCGCGGTCATTGAATATGTTTCCGAATGCCAGATTGAAAAATAACGCCAGCAGAACCGGTATCACCAGTGACATTACCAGCACAATATCCTTTGGCCCGTAAAATATTTCGTTTTTTATAAGAGTACGGATGCGTCTAAAACTCATTGGTAGCGCCTCCTTAATGCGGCCATGCCTGCAAATATAACTACCGCAGTGAGCCCCGCCAGAATTGCCAGGTTAATTCCAACATCGGACCATCCTGCTCCGTAGTTAACGACCCGGCTTATGGTATCCGTCAGAAAGTAGGAAGGAATGACTTTAGCCCAATCGGACAGCAGACCCGGCATTACATTTCCGAACCCCGGAATTAAGAGTATGATGAATATCAACATTCCCCACCCCGTAACCGCCATCACATCACGAGATAGAGATGCCAGCAGGAAACCGATACCGACTACCAGCATACTTCCCAAAAGCAGGGTTGTAAGTATTATCAGCGGCTGATGGTCAAAGCCGTTTGCCAACAGCAAAAACAGGATAGCCTGTGCCATGGCCAGCCCGACCCCCAGTATTCCTTTTGCCATAAACAGGTCTGAAGTTCGCATAGGAGTTACGAATAACGCACGAGCCGTTCCCTGTTCGATTTCCACACTGATTAAACTTGCCAGTGTCAGTATTTCCATAAGCAGTATTACAACTGCCAGCAAGGGGCGCATGCGTTCTCTCAGGGATAATTGAGCGCCCGTCATGTCAGTCCCCAGCACCTCCTGGGAGATGTTGTAATTAATGGATTGCCCCGTTTGTATATACGCTATCTCAGAAATAAGCGCAACCATGGCGTCTCTTATCTCGGTAGGTGTCGATGAAGAGTAATACAATGTAATATCCGGTTTTTCACCTGCCTGCCAGATAGCAATAATGTTATCCGGTAAAGAGATTCCAACATGGTAATCGCCGTCCATTACAGCCTGCCTTAAAACTTCCTTATCGCTGAAATATTCAATGTTAATGCCTTCTTCACCCGTTATCTGTGAAAATACACCGGTATTCTCGTTTTCATAAACCGCCAGGTTTAATTCCTCGTTTACTTCCGAAGGCATAAGGAAATATATTGCGATGTATAGGATAAGCCCGACAATCGTTATCAAAAAATAAAAGCGGTTACTTAAAAACAGGGAGACATCCTTTTTAAGCAGGGCTTTAATAATACGGGAGTTCATTCGGTTAGCCTCCGCCCGGTAACTTTAATAAAGATATCTTCCAGGGTGGCTTCCTCACTGTGCAAAGTGATTACTTTCTCGTTTGTTAAAAGCTTTTCGACTTCCGTTGCTGTATTCGGTGAGTCCATATCTATTTCCTTCTTGACGATTGCATCGCCGTTGGAGGATATCTCTGCAATCAGTGAACGTTTGCCGTATTGCTGTTTCAAGTTGCGCGGGCTGTCGAGAGCTTCGATTTTGCCCTGATTCATAAAAGCCACGCGGTCGCACAGCTTATCGGCTTCCCACATGTCGTGGGTGGTTAAAAATATTGTCGCCCCTCTGTCTCTCTCTTCAAGAATGATATTATCAATTGCCTCCGAGGATACCGGGTCCAGACCTGATGTCGGTTCGTCCATAAAGATTATCTGCGGCCGGTTAACCAGCGAGCGGGCGATCATCAGTCTCTGTTTCATTCCTTTGGAATAACCGGATACCTTGTCTTTTTCGCGTCCGGCAAGCCCTACTCTTTCCAGTAAGGCATATCCATCAAAATTGTTCACACCGAACAGTGCGGCAAATAGTTTCAGGTTTTCGATGGCGCTCATCTGTTCGTAGAGGTTGGTCTGTTCGAAACAAACACCGATTTGCGACTGTACCTTGTTGGTGTCTTTGGTTACGTCATAGCCGAGCAGGGTAGCTTTTCCGGCATAGGGACGCAGTTGTCCGGTAAGCATCTTAACTGTTGTTGTTTTACCGGCGCCGTTAGGCCCTAAAAAGCCTAGAATCTTTCCGGCTTTAACATCGAAATTGATGTGATCTACCGCCAGCAGATCGCCATAACGATATGCCAGATTTTCAACGATAATGGATTTTTCCATCGTGTATTACTTCCCTCCCTTGTTGAACAGGTCTATTTCCTTTTTTAAGAAACCGTAAAACATAATACGGGTTATCTGCTGCATAAGCTCGAT
>JAAYAZ010000076.1 GCA_012719115.1 Dehalococcoidales bacterium | reverse complement strand
TATTCGACCGGCAGCCGTAAAAAAGCCTTTGGTTATTCCTTTTTATCGGGGCTGGCGGAACCGGTGGGTGCACTTTTGGGCTTTTTGGTGCTGATGCCGTTTCTTACGCCGGATATCCTCTCGATGACGCTGGCATTCGTAGCCGGAATTATGGTCTATATCAGCCTGGATGAAATCCTTCCAATGGCACACAAGTATGGCAGGGAGCACCTGGTTATTATCGGTGTTGTAGTTGGTATGGCTGTTATGGCATTCAGTCTGCTGCTTTTGGGCTAGAGATTTTCTGCCTTACTCCAGCAATCTTCTCATCTCCTCATACTGTTGCTGGTCGATTTCTCCACGGGCGTAACGTAGCTTGAGCACGTTTAACGGGTCGTTGTTATCTGTCTCGACAGCGGGCGGAAAATCTGTCATGTCCGGTCGCCCGGAACTTCCCATCCTCCGGATTCCTTCATGAATAATTCCGGCAATACGGTCGGTTTTTCCTTTTGGCAAGCTGTCTATAACCAAGTCGTTACTCATAAATCTTTGTGTAATAATAATGGTAGCGAATAATATACCTCTATCCGTCTTGAAATTAGCCATATCGCGGTATCTGAAATCCTCTATAGTCTTTCGCAATCCCAGGGCTTTCGGACAATAGAGAATAATGCGGTGATTGGTGACAAAAATGCTATCGGGCGTAAAAAGCCTTTTCCACCTTGACTGTTTTACGCTGCCATATACAATTTCGTCACCATACAGCATTCCGGCTATAGCTTTTGGGACCTTAACACGTTTAAAATTATCAGCCATTTTCTGCCTCCGTATATAACAATATCAGCCGAGATACATTGTTTAACATTATACAGGTAATACCGTAATCAGATAACCGCCTAAAATCAGGCTTAATAAATTTGCTACAAGAACATATCCTGCCGTCCGCAGCCGTCGGTGCTCTTTCACGAATATTAAAAACACCGTCATTTCAACCATAAATATCAGTATTTCGGCAAATATCATCGTAAGTATGATATAGAAATCCCCGCTTAAAGGGCTTGTATAAAGACTGTTCAGCCAGATAAACAATAGCCCCTGGGTAACCAGGTTAACTGTCAGGAAAATAATCCAGGAAATCTTTTTCCGGTATCCGAAAAGGAAAAATACCATAGCTTCCAGCAGCAGTGTTAAGGCTATTCTTATCGTTACCAGTAAAACATCCCGTGACGGTAATTCCCCTTCGGTTAATATTTGCCTGCCCAAGTCCAGCGTATAGATATTATTATATTCATTGAGCGGACTATCGAGTGTAATTTCAAAGACATCGCTCCCGCTGGTGAATGTTAAAGTGTATCCCACTGCCTGAAAAGAGTATGAATAGAAAGAAAAATAACTCTCAAAAGCTTTCTCCGTCCTATTGGCTTGTATATTGTCGATACTTATCTCAAGGTTTTGGGGAGCGTTCGGAACGATTATGATTATCGAGGGGGGTTCTGCGGCATTGGCATTACATATACCCGCAGCTGATAGCGATGTCAGCACCAACAAAATGATACATAAAAGGGCACTTTTTCTTTTTATCATCAATCGGCTTCTGCCTTATTTGGATTAACTTATAGTATATCACTGCCGGTCAGGCCGGACTATAGACATCTCATCACTACGATATTATAATCATTCCGAGAAATACTTTACCCTGCTAAAAAGGGAGGCATATATGTGCTTTTCAGCCGGAGCCAGCTTTGCCGGGGGAGTGGTGATATCCGCTGTCGGGGTGGGGGCGCAGACCAAAGTGATAAAACCCTCTCAAAGGTTTTTTGCCGTCATCCCCTTTTTCTTCGGGTTCCAGCAAGTTGCCGAGGGGGTACTCTGGGTTACACTCGGTTCCGCTAAATATCCGGTCTTGCAGGATGCCGCTACATATATCTTTCTGGTTACGGCGCTGGTAATCTGGCCTGTGATGGTGCCTTTGTCGGTTCGGTTTATGGAAGAAGTGAAGCGCCGCAAGCAAATCCTTACCGGTTTACTGATTGCAGGCTGTTTGCTCTCAGCCGTCTATGCTTTCTGCCTGGTATATTATGATGTCTATCCGCAAATTAACAGTTTTCACATTGAATATGTTTATAACGTACCGCAAACCCTGATGACTGTTGCTTTCGTTTTCTATTTAATTACCACCATCGCGCCTTTTTTCGTTTCGTCAGTCAGGCGGATGTGGGTATTCGGTATTATGATTGCCATATCATGTATTGTAACCGGAATATTCTTTGCCCAGTATCTGACGTCTGTCTGGTGTTTCTTTGCGGCAATCATCAGTATCATCATTTACTGGATACTTAGCGGAGTCAAAACCAAAGCCGCCGGGTAGGTCTTTTCAGGTCGCCACTCTGAAAAAAAGGAGAAAAGGATGTCTAAAAAAGTTTTGATTGTTTATGGAACGCGCTATGGAGCTACCGAAAGCGCATCGGAAGAAATAGCCAAGGTGCTTAGCGAGTCGGGTCTGGATACCACGGTTATCAACGCCGGAAAAGAAAAGGTCAAGGACATTTCAGTTTATGATATGGTCATCATCGGCAGCGGGATGCAGATGGCGAAATGGACCGGTGGGGCGGAGAATTTCTTAAAGAAGTATATAAAAGAGCTTTCTCAAAAGAAAACAGCCATTTTCGTATCATCCGCCGCAAAGGCAATGTTTGAGTACGATAAAAATAACGAAGAGTTGGAAAAGATAAAGAAGCAGTATCTGGAAGATAAGGCTGCACAGTATGGCTTGAACCCTGTATCTATGGTTATATTCGGTGGTGTCTGGGATTTTAACAAGATGTCTTTTATCTTCCGGAAAACACTGTCACCGGTTAAGATAAAAATCGAAGAAGCCGGGATCAAGGAAGTCAGCCCGGGGTGTTATGATACCCGCGATTGGGAAATAATCCGCAACTGGGCGAAAGAAATGGCTGGTAAGGTCTAGTGGCTGGTACTGCTTATTTACGAAATCTATAAAATATAAACACCATCTATTCGCAGTGTCGTCCTACCTCCGAAGAGTATATCTTTGCCGCGGGTGGTCAATTTGACCGTATTAAATACGCGGTCGTTTCCGCCTTGCTCGACAGCTACCAGAGAGCCGTCCCACAGGCTGTTTTTCAGCATGTAGTTCCCGAAGGCGCTGTTCCCCGAGCCGGTAGCCGGGTCTTCCAGGTAGCCGAACTTGGGGGCAAAAACCCTTGTATGGGCCATAAAATCCGCCTGTCCGGTCTCTTTTGAAAATATCAACACAATATCGATATCTTTATCGAGGCAGAACTTTTTCAATACTTTTTCGTCAGGGAAAATAGGAATCTCAGTTTCGTAATCATTTATAGGTACGATTAAAGTCTTGAGGCCGGCATCTATGAAATCAACCGGCAGTC
>JAAYAZ010000075.1 GCA_012719115.1 Dehalococcoidales bacterium | reverse complement strand
TAAGGTCAGCCGAAGTGCCGCTCTCCATAACCGACCATGAGCCTACACTGTCAGCGGATACCAAAGCGCCCGCTGAAGTAATAAACACAATAAGAGCTGTTACAACAGCCATTAGTTTATATCTATTGTTCATTCTCATAATCTATGTCTGCAAATGTATTCAATAAACTACAACTATTATTATCTATGATTTTATCACATTCGGCATTAGGTTGTTCAAGACTGTATTTTTTAAAAAATTACTTGAATTATCGAATATACGAATGATATGATGGGTTTAAGCAAGCGTAAAACCGGCCTGAAAATGTACTGTTTTTTATGAATACAATTATGAAACGACTGGCAATAATACTGGTTGGTATCTTATTATTTAATATGTTACCGGTATTCGCTTCTCCGATATTGGCACAGGCAGCGGCAGATTATGATATTAAAGAAGTAAACTTTGTTCTCCTGCATGGTTTTAACAGTAATGCCGGTTCTGTTCAACCGCTGGGGGATGCAATATTTGATAAACTGCCTGAATATATCTCCTCGTATGAGAGGAATAACCCCGGTATCCAAATCGTGGCCGATACTCTATACAGGTCGTATATCAACAACGTTGATATCGAAACCTGGGCAAGCAATATTGCAAGCGATATAAACAAACGTTTCGCCGGCAAAAGTAACCTGGTACTTGTCGGACACAGTATGGGAGGTAAAGCAGCGCTCTACGCAGTAGCACACAATATCGGTAATCTGGCCGAAAAGGTGGCGATGGTTGTAACAGTAAACAGCCCGATAAAGAAACTGTCAAGCTACTATTTCATCGGGGGAGACACCAATTTAGGCTACGAGGGAGCCCAATTGCTGCTTTCCGACCAGGGAGTGCTCAATTCCATTGCTAACTACGACAGCTCCGAAGACGGATTATGGGTGGCTAACAATAAACACTGGCTGGCTCTGGTTTCAGCCGAATCCTATCCACTGAGCCCGCAATTCGATGCCACAGGAGTTGACCTGCTGCCAAGGGATATGGATGACAGCATAGTGCCGATTTCGTGCCAGTATGCAGATGGCGCAGACGTGATTTATTATGGGGAATACGCCCACAGTGATTTCAAGATACTTAAAGAGGTTGCCGATAATTTGGCAGACCAGATACTGAGATATATCTTTGGTGGTAATATGGACTTTTCGGTACTCGGCAGAGCTGGCTCTTTCGAGCATAAATCCGACCTTTTCCCCGGCACGGATTACTGGGAAGATACGGTGGGAGGACTTTCTGCCGATAGCGGAACAATAACCCATTTTAACGAATCTTATTTTAAATGGCAGCACTGGGAAGATATAGTCGGGATAGAAGATATTGCAGGAACCCGCTGCAGTTTCCAAACAAGTCAAAAAGTTTCTTTTCCTCTTTTTACGGGAATTACAGAAATAGGATGGGTAGACCCTGATAATACCCGGGATGGGCGTATATACATAAAAACCAGAGCAGCGCCACGAAGCACGGTGCAGGTTTTTTGGAGCATCTATCAACAGGGACTGTTGCCTGAAGGTATCGAGCGCAATCATTACGAAGTTGAAATAGAAACCGGTACCCAATCAACAGCTGTCGGAGCGGTATTCTGGGAAACTAACAACCCGCGCGATATCAGGTTGCATATCAGCTCGCAGGCACGAAGCCCTTTTCACTGGTTCAGGGTTCAATGGAGAGTATATTATGCTGAAAGCCGTGAGGTTAAAATTATCGATTCGCTTCCGCTAAAGGTTGTATCGCAATAACTTGCTAATTGCCGCTATACTTTATATTCCGAATCCGGAGCGGGTTTTATACAGATTCATCAAAGCCTGCATGGTTACTACACCGATTACCTTATTGTTTTCCAGAACCGGTATATACTCGATATTTCGCTGATACATATCCTCGTACAGCTCATTTGCCGCCTGCCGCCTATACGCTATCCTCATCTCCTTATAAGGAGTCATAAAATCGCTTACCGGCGCTTCCGCTTTCTTTTTCCTGATGGCAATCTTAATCTGTTTAAGAGTCAGGATTCCCTGCAATTTATCATCTTCAACTACCAATGCATAATGCCAACCGCTTGTAAGGATAAACTCCCGAATCAGCCGCCTGACTGTATCCTGCCCGGTTACTACCGGCAATTCGCGGGTCATGACATCTTCCGCCTTGATTGTTTTAAGAACCTCATATATTCTCATCTGCTTGCGGGTATATCCGGCGGCAATCTGAATCGATAAACCCAGTATTACAATCAAGAGGTCTGCAGTCCATTGCCTTGTGATTATCAGTAACATCACACCGGCAAAAATCAGGATTAAACCGGCGCCCCACCCCAGCAAACTGGCTATGCGGGTTGCCCGGTAATAGTCACGAGTCTTTCTCCATATCAACAGACGCAGAATTTCGCCGCCGTCAAGAGGATAAACCGGAATAAAATGTATCAGGAAAAACAGGGAAAATATATAGGAAAACAATTCCGCAACTCCTGCTAAAGCGTAAATGCCCATATCTACAAACGTGGCATAGAGCCCGTAAAATACTGCGGCTAACAGAAAATTGGACAGATATCTGGAAAAATACAGAAGCGGAGGATGGGTGGAATAGTATTTGTCAGCGCTTTCTTTATACACACCGCCAAAAACAAAAAGGATTACCTTTTTTGACCACGGCTCTTTGCGGAAAACTACCTTACCGAATACAAACTCGCGAAAATAAAGCAATGCAAAAAACAGCAGTGAAACAAAAGCTCCGAAAAGTACCCTTAAAAACAGCGAGTACTCTTCCGCAAATTGCAGAGTTACAATAATTGTAATCAGAATTAGAAAGGGTATCCAGGTATAATGAACTTTGATTCTCAAAATACTATCCTCCACCCGCCTATCTATCCAGGTATATTGTAATACCAATTCGATTTGTATTATTTATAACTTTTCGATTAAAGTTTATCATAAGATTATAACGACAGGAAATCTATCGGCAATTATATTTTTATATCATTTTAATATTAGCACTATTTAGCTGGTATAAACCTGCAATAACCCCTGAAGCGCAATGACTGTCTTGTTGTTATGTCATATTTGCCCTTTTGCATGAATGAAGTATAGAATAATTGATACTACAGATTTCGGAGGTTAGCAATGATTAGCCCGAAAATAACCGCAAAATTGATTTCGGCGCAAAGAAATGAAATAACAGAGCATTTCATCTATAAAAAACTGGCTCAATCAACTAAAGATGCTCATAACAGAGAAATTCTTTTACATATTTCCAAAGATGAACTCCGCCATTAC
>JAAYAZ010000074.1 GCA_012719115.1 Dehalococcoidales bacterium | reverse complement strand
CGTGTGGAATAGCCCTGGGGGATAAGCTGTGAATACTGGGGGAAGGCTCCCTGTACTAACTGGGATACCAGTTCGATGTCCTTAAGCTTGAACAGGATTTGCCCCTTGGCGGTATTTAGACGAATTTCTACCGGGTCTTCCTGCTCGGCAACCATACGGTTGAGTTCTGCTAGGGTTTTTGACGGAATTATAGCGGTAGTCTTTTTATCGACGCGGGTAGCCAGTGGCATATTGTAAACTGCTAATCTGAAACCGTCGGCAGCAGCAAGCGTCAACGTATCGCCATCAAATTCGGCGTTAATGCCGGTAAGTACCGGTCTTGATTCATCGGTGGCTGCCGCAAATACGACCTTCTCAATACCCTTTCTAAGAGCTTCGGCTTCAACGCTGGTAACAACTCCGTCTTCGACACTCGGTATCGGGGGGAAATCTTTGGCATCGATACCGCTGATCCTGGCTTCGAAACGGGCACATTTTAATTGCAGTGTGCGGGTGCGTGCAGAAAGGCTCATATTGATTTTATCACTGGGCAAAGACGCCACAAATTCATTTAATAATTTGGCAGGTACGGTAATGGCGCCTTCATCTTCCACTTTAGCGCCAAGCCAATAAGTAATAGCCATTTCAAGGTTGGTGGCTACAAGTTTTAAGCGTCCTTCATCGGTCGCCAGCAGCACGTTGTTTGTTATTGGAAGAGTAGTTCTGGTAGCTGCGGCTCTACCGACGTATATAAGTCCGCGGTTTAGATTTTCCTGAAGGCAGGATAATTTCATGGTGCACCCCCGATATTTAGTAGTGTCGTGTAGTATATACCAAAACAGAGTATTAAAACAAGTAATACTATCGTTTCTTAAACAAGTTTTAATAGATTCTTAAGTAACGGTATAGCATTTCGTGCAGCCGTTCCGCGATGGCTGATACTATTCTTGATTTCTTTTGGAATCTCTGCCATTGTCTTACCCATCTGCGGCAGAAAGAAAACCGGGTCGTAGCCGAATCCGTTTTCGCCTTTCGGTTCGAAAGTTATTATTCCGTGGCATTCGCCGCTGCAAAACTCGGTATGCAGGTCTTTTGGTGTGGTTATAGCGATAACACTGCGAAATCTTGCCAGTCTTTTCCCTTCAGGTATAGTCCTCATTTTAGCAAGCAGGAAATCAACGCGCTCGCTGTCAGTAGCATTTTCGCCGGCATAGCGGGCGGAAAGAACTCCCGGCTCCCCTCCCAACTCCTCCACCTCCAATCCGGAATCATCTGCCAGTGTCGGAAGTCCGCTGGCTTCGGCAAAGGCCACTGATTTCAGTGCGGCATTTTCTTCAAAAGTGGCACCGTTTTCGATAACCTCCAAATTAAGTCCGATATCTGCCGGGGAAACAATAGAACAGGGCAAGCCTGCAAATATGAGTTTAAACTCAGCCAGCTTGCCCCGGTTATTAGTGGCAATCAGGAGTGTGGACATTTAGTCCTCCAGTTCGGTAAATCTCCCTTTCAGTTTGTCCATCACCTGCGGCATAGTGGTATATTCCATCTCTTCGAGCGGTAAACGGTGAGGTTCGAAAGGACCGTGGCGGCGCATATAATCAGCTGCCCAGTTAGCCTGTTTGCGAGCTTCGTCGAAAGAAATATCATCGAACATATCACGCGGTCCTATCAGCTTTCCATCCGAAAGCTGGAAACCGACAGCAGCGACTCTGGGCGGGCCGTCGAAACGGGTCGGTTTACTACCGGCAACCGAAACAGGCATCAACGGGCCGTTATGAGAGCCGCGCATCCAGCCTTCGACAAGCGAGGGTTGAGTGAATGGCTCGAGAACCTCGCCGACAGCCGGGAAAGAACCCTGACAGCGGACAATACAAACCGGGTCGTCCTTGCCGACATAACGACCGGCAATCAAGGACAACTTTTGAGTTGACGATACGGCGGCTATTTCACCGGTATCCCTGCTGGTAACCGCTTTTACCGCATAACGCGCCGGTGCCCCAATGAGTACCAGCAGGTCGTATATTTCTTCGGGTGAAGTGAAGAATACTTTTTTATGTTCTTTAACATCGTGAACTTCGAATGAAAAACCCTTATGCATGTTGGGGGCAATTACCAGCCCGATGGTGTTGAACGGGTCGGCAAACATTTTATAAAGAGGCATATTCCAGGCGCCCGAGGAAGTTTTATCAGCCATAAAGATGATAACCGGTTCCGAAGTACGCTCTTCGATCTCCATCTCGGCAACACCCGGCCCCATACCTTTAACGTTACCAGAAAAAGCATCTGAGAGAAGGTCCTGCCCGGCGCCGTAGAGTTTCAGTTTTTTGGCAACCTCGGTTCCTTTAACGAAGGTATCCCACGCCATCTCGTGAATCTTTGCATTACCGTCACCCATCTGGTGGGTCATTATCAGTTGCAGGTCATCGCCGCATTTAGTTACATAATAATCGATCAGCATGCCGTCGGCTTTGGCTTTAGCAAGGCTTTCGTTTGCCGATGCCAGTATTTCGGGGTGAGAATCGGAATGGCCTACAAAGCCACCGATGTCTGCTTTTATTACGCTTAAAGTTAATTTCATTATGCCCTCCAAAAAGACTTTAATAATTAAATACTAAAAACGTTTAATAATCAATACCCCGGCGCGCTTGAATACCATTGTTGTAGGGGTGTTTTATCATTAACATTTCAGTTACCAAATCAGCTGCCTGTATAATTTTGGCGTCCGCATATCTTCCGGTTAAAATAAGTTCTACATTTGCCGGTTTTTCATCGATAAGCTCAAGCATGTCATCTACTGGTATCAATCCCAGGTTAACCGCCATGTTAACCTCGTCCATTATAATAACATCGTAATCACCGCTTAGCATGGAATTTCTTGAGGCGGAGAACCCTTTCTTCGCCTGCTCTATGTCTTCGGGACGGATATTATCTTTATCTACCCAGCCTTCGCATCCGTAACTTTCAAATGTAACCTCGGAAAGTAAAGACAGGGATTTTCTTTCACCGTGAACATAGTTGCTTGCCTTTAAAAAGAATGCGAAAAATATACGAAGACCGTGTCCTGCCGCTCTGCTGGCAATACCGATGGCGGTAGAAGTTTTCCCTTTACCATCACCGGTAAAGACCGAAACAAATCCTTTTTCCAGTTTATCCGGCGTCATTTTACTCCTATTACTAATAAATGAGGGCTGCAAGCAGTGCAGCATAACAGTTTATCAATCACAATCAAGTCGTGTCAAGAAAAGGAGTATTGTAACAAGGTCAAAAAAAATAACATAGGATTATTATAAAATGGCAGAATCGCGTGTCAGGTTTGCAATGATGGAAGGATTACATTAAAATTAGTTTTTATGAGATACGTAAGATTTTCAATAGACGGAAATAACGAATACGGTGTACTAAACGACCATACAGTACAAAAATATACAGGAAAACCTTTCAAATACCTTGAACCGACCAAGGAATTCTATTCGCTGGAGCAAGTGAAGCTGCTGGCTCCCTGTGAACCATCCAAGATAATTGCTATGGGATTAAATTACCATTCCCACGCAAAAGAGATGGATATGCCGATACCCAATTCTCCTCTTACATTTTTAAAACCATCCACTGCTGTAATCGGTCCGGATGAAAATATAGTATATCCAAGTTCTTCCAGCAGAGTGGATTATGAAGGGGAAGTGGCAGTAGTTATCAAGAAAGCCGGATGGCGCATTTCCAAAGAAGATGCCATGGATTATGTTTTAGGCTATGCCTGTTTTAACGATGTTACCGCCAGGGATTTGCAGAAAGCCGATTTTCAGTGGACCAGAGCCAAAGGTTTCGATACGTTTGCCGCTATCGGCCCCTGGATAGAAACGGACGTCAATCCTTCGGATATAGAAATTGAGACCTATCTGAATGGTAAATTGAAGCAAAAGGGGAATACCGGCGATTTCATCTACACTATACCCGAAATTATAAACTTCATTTCCAATGTTATGACATTATTACCGGGGGATATTATAGCTACCGGAACACCCAGTGGCATCGGTCCGATGTATCCCGGCGACGTAGTGGAAATCAAGGTAGATTCTATCGGTACGTTGAAGAACACTATTATTAAGAATGGCTGCTAGTTTATCAACTTTAAGAGAAAAAGCAGGGGGAGCGGCAATCCGCTCTCCTTTTTTATTTATCCATATTCTCCTGAACCGAACTGCTTAACTCTGTCGATTTGAAATATCCTTCCACGTCGGGGCGCAGCAGGTAAACCAGTATCAGAATACCGGCTACTGTACCCACCGGAGGTGCAAAAACACTGAGAGCAGCTTGAACGATGCCCATAATGCGACCCCAGTCTCGATTTTTGATAATTCCGATGGTTGCTATGATGGAAATAATAATATAAGAGAGGAGAATAAGCACTATGATACCGATGCCGAAAATGAATCCCGGTAATGCCGTACCCCACATTGAAACGGTAGCATCAGGAAACACTATTATAGCAACAGATAATAATCCCATCAGCGCAAAAAAAGCAGATAATAAGTTCCAAACAATTACCAGTATCAGCAAATCAGGTTTTTTCATTGCTATTCTCCTTAGTGCTAATTGTAATTATTCTAGAGTCGGTATGCGGTGATGTCAATAGTATGTTCTATAAACCTCACCCGCCGTCTCCCTCTCCGCACGCAGAGAGGGAGAGATAAATCGATATCGTTTTTCCATCTCCGTTTAGAGAGAGGGGCAATTAAAAGGGGTTAGGTTATAAAAACCACAGGGCATTGACTCGATGTTATATAATTAGATGTATATCTCTCACATATGATACAAATCGTAAGGAGGGAGAATTGAAAAAAATACTACTGACAGCATTATTAAGTATTGTTCTTGTTTTAACAGGCTGTAGAACTGTTTATGTTACCGAGACACAGACTACCATTCAAACAGGAACAACTACCGAAAAAATTACCGAAACAACTACAAAAATATCCACACAGACAACTACTGAGACCAAGACACTGATAAATGAAAGGAATATGCTTACCGGTATGGCTTATCCTGCTGTTGTATACAGCGATACCATTGTGCATACTTTCGGCTACGGCTTGATAAATCAGGGTACACAATCTATTACATTGCAGAAGATGGAAGTGCTCGATGCTGAAATGAATATCATCCATACTGTTTGGCCTTCCGTCATACAGGAACAGTTTCACGGCGGTATAATTCCTTCCGGTGAGGGTTACTATTCTTTTGTCGAGTTTGAAGAACCATATTATCAGCTTGAAGATGTTATGCAATGGAGGGCGGAGTGGTATTGCGGTGATGCGATAGGTAATTTTGTGATTGTAACCCTTGCTACCAACCCGTGGGCGGATGAAGAATAAAAATGAATAGATACATCAGTATTGAAACTTTTGGTAATAATCTTTTGGAAGGTATGACTATTCAGCCGTCTTTCAAAACGATATATACGGAATTAAAAAACTACCGTTTCAATGTCTTATATAAACATGACAGAGAAATCTGGTTAACCTGCGTCCTGGCACTTCAAAGCGTTACATTGGGCAATTTCGGGGTCGGGTGTATCATTACGGATAATAACAATACCCTTTTAAGCTACGGCAATAACCGGGTATTTTATCCGCTGTTCAGGAGCGATTATCACGCCGAAATGGTTGCACTCAATCACTTTGAGAGTTTTGTCAAACCCCCGGTTGTCAGCGGATATAAGTTGTTTACATCCCTCGAGCCGTGCCCGATGTGCCTTGCCAGAATCCTGACCTCCGGCATCCCCGAAGTTTACTTTGCGGCGGATGATATCGAGGGCGGCATGGTACACTTGAAAGAGGTATTGCCGAAAGCCTGGGCTGAAATGATGGCGAACAGGCATATCGCAAAAGCGAATTGTTCCCAGAAGCTGATTGCCATATCCGAAATGTTGGTTGAAATGAACAGGGAGACGCTGGATGATAAGCTGAAGAAGAGGGGGGTGGGGTAATACCATTGCTGGATTGTTATGAATAGTGATACTTGTGATACTTTAATAATTGCACTGATTACCGCACAATCCATTATTGTTGCCGTAGTTGTAATATGGAAACAGTATTGGATGTCGATTTACAATTTGTATCAAAAAAAACAAAGTCAAAGGATATAAATATAATTAAATTTGGCATATTAGTCTTTTTTCCTCTATTCTCTCATGGGCAGCTATCGCTGCTATTTCCGCTGTAGTATTTTATATCTGGTCGATAACAGCTGAACCGTATTCTTGTTGTAGAGTTACCATTTTAGGTATTGGATTAGGATTATCGATTTTTACAACTATCATGATTCTTGCAGTAATGCTTTGTACGGCTGTACCTGCTTGGGAAAAGGCTAGAGATAATCTAGAATGGGAAGCTGTAGGATTTGGCAGTAAAAATAGACAAATGAAAATACTTTTATTGCTACTTATAAGCGATGATGAGTTCCCCAGATTAAATAAGCAGATAAAAATAGCTGTTAATCAATTAAAAGTAAGGATAGTATGGTTTATATTATTAGCTATTGTTTTTGGTATATTGTTGTCTTTTGTTATATATGATGAAATATCTGGAGTTTACTTATTGATTCCAATAGTATTAGGTATAACAATTTTATCTTGCGTGTCTAGCCCGAAAAAACTATGCAATGCTATTTATGAAGAATTGGATGAATAACTATTCAATCAATTTTATTAACTACATCTCCCCCAAACGGGGTGGCGGTGGGTGGCGAGGCGGTCTATAAAACTCTTATAATTATGACCTTCAATACTAGAAGCTAAAATGGTGCCGGTATCAGAGTTAATGTTAAAATTATGCAATCTAGGTTATTGACTAATGGTATTAATAGTGATACCATTATATTTGTAATGAGGTCAGTTGAAGAAATATATCAACAAATGGTAAACAATCCGCAGGATGTACGATTTACTGACCTATGTAAAATTTGCGATCATTATTTTGGAGAACCACGACAAAAAGGCTCGCATTGTGTTTATAAAATGCCCTGGAAAGGCGACCCGAGAATAAACATACAGGACGATAATGGCAAAGCGAAAGCTTATCAGATAAAACAGGTAATCAAAGCCATAAAAAAATTGGAGGCAAAATATGGCAGTTAAAGAAAAAGTATTAAAAAAAGATTGTTATACTTATCGTGTTACTTGGTCAGTCGAAGATAATGAATATGTAGGTTTATGTGCTGAGTTCCCCAGCCTCAGCTGGTTGGCGAAAACACAGGAAGAGGCATTACATGGCATAAGAGAATTGGTTGCTGATGTAGTTGAAGATATGAGAGCAAACAATGAACCCATTCCTGAACCGCTGGCAATCAGAGACTTTTCGGGCAATCTCAGTATAAGAATCCCCAAAGATTTGCATAGATATATTGCAGTTCAAGCAGCTGAAGCCAATATCAGTATCAACCGGCTTATCAATTATAAACTATCGATATAGTTTACCCTCTTGCTTTCTTCTGCAACTCGTAAAGCTTGTTAAGGGCTTCGAGGGGCGTCAAAACGTTGATATCCAGTTTTTCCAGCTCTTCTATAAACTCGGGTTTCTGTCCGAAAAACGAAAGTTGGGGAACGGGTTCTGCTTTGCGATGTTTCTTTGTCCGGGTTAATGAATCGGGTGCGCCGTTTGCTTCCAGTTCTTCCAGCACCTCATCGGCGCGGTGGATGACCGGTTTCGGTAGTCCCGCCAGCTTGGCTACATGTATGCCGTAGCTCTTATCCACGCCTCCGGGTACAATCCTGTGTAGAAATATGACATTGCCTGCTTCCTCGGCAACGGCAACATTGAAGTTTCTGACACGCGGCAGGTAATCGGCAAGCTGTACAAGTTCGTGATAGTGAGTGGCAAAGAGCGTCTTGGCTCCCAGCCCCTTATAATTATGGATGTATTCAACAACAGAGCGCGCAATTGCCATACCGTCATAAGTGCTGGTGCCGCGCCCGATTTCATCGAGTATCAGAAGTGATTTTGGCGTGGCATTATTTAAGATGTTGGCGGTTTCCACCATCTCGACCATAAAAGTCGATTGCCCGGAAGCTAAATCCTCACGCGCTCCTATACGTGTAAAGATACGGTCGACCAAACCGATAACGGCTTTTTCCGCCGGAACATAGCTGCCGATTTGTGCCATTAGAACAATAATGGCAACCTGCTTTAAATAGGTCGATTTGCCTGCCATGTTGGGGCCGGTCAGGATAATCAACTGGGAGTCATCATTTGAAAGCGTGATGTCGTTGGGAATAAACTCTCCCTGTCGCAGGCTGATTTCCACAACCGGGTGCCGTCCCTGCTTTATAAAGATGGCATTTTCTTCATTAAGTTCGGGTTTGATGTAATTATTGCGGCTGGCAACTTCGGCAAGAGCGGAAAAAACATCGATTTCCGCCAGTGTATCGGCAAGGGCGAGCAAACTTTCACCGTAGCCGGCGGCTTGCTGACAGATGCGGCGGTAGATATCTGTTTCCAGCTCGGTAATTCTATCTTTAGCATTTAAAATGACAGATTCGTACTCTTTTAATTCCGGTGTAAAGAATCTCTCACCGTTTACCAGTGTTTGCTTGCGGATGTATGTATCGGGTACCTGCTGAAGATTAGCCTGAGAAACCTCGATATAGTAACCGAAAACACGATTGTAACCTACTTTGAGCGATTTGATACCGGTTTTTTCCCGTTCCTGCTTTTCGATGTCGGCAAGGTATTTGCGGGCGTTTTTGGAAGCCAGACGCATTTTATCAAGTTCTTCCGAAAAGCCCTGTTTTATTACACCTCCTTCACCCAGAGTCGAAGTGGGAGTTTCTTCTATCGATTGAGCAATGAGTGCAATCAGTTCCGGTTGGGGTCTAAGCTTGCCCTTAAGCCAATCTACAGGGGTGTAGTCCATACTTTCGAATATCTTTATCAGCTCGGGTATTATTTCCAAGCTGTGTTTTAGAGCGATTAACTCCTGAGGCAGTGCGATGTTAGCGCGTATGCGGTTGGTCAGGCGTTCCAGGTCGGCGATTTCGCCAAGCTTATCGATAATCTGTCTTCTGGTGATATTATCTTGCAGGAACCAGCCGATGGCGTTCTGTCTTTTAGTTAATTCTTTCAAATCGAGCAGGGGTTGTCCCAGCCGGCGTTTTAGCATACGTCCGCCCATCGATGTCTTCGTCAAATCAATAACGGATAACAATGAACCGCCGCTGGTGCCGGAAACTGTGTTGCGAAAGAGTTCCAGGTTTGCCTGTGTGGTGGCGTCCAATGCCATAAATGACGAGGGACTGTATGTTGAAAGGTGTGTTATCTGGTTAATAACTCTCTTTTGTGTCTGTTTAAGGTAATAGAGTACGGCTCCCGCAGCTTGAGTCGCCAGCGGCAGATTGGAACAACCATATCCGTCCAAAGTAGTGGTTTCAAAGTGGTCGAGCAGGGTTTTCTTAGCTACTTCGAGTTCGAATCGATAGTTTTCGATGTGGCTGACCGATGGACTGATGCTGATATCCGGTAGCTGTATATCCTCCGGTATTACGATTTCGGCAGGCTGCAGCCTTTGCATTTCCGTAGATAGGCGGGGGAGGGGTAGTTGGGTGGCGGAGAATTCGCTGGTGGTAATATCGACGTATGCTATGCCGGCTGTTTCTCCGTCTATTATAATTGATGCCAGATAATTATTGACCTTTCCCTCTAAAAGCCCCGGTTCAACTACCGTCCCCGGTGTTACCAGCCGTACCACATCGCGTTCGACGATACCTTTTGTCTCGCCGGGTTTGGTCATCTGTTCGCAGATGGCAACCTTGTAGCCGCGCTTTATCAGCTTTGCCAGGTAATCATCTACGGCGTGATAGGGTATGCCCGCCATCGGTATTTTATAGTTTTTACCCATACTGCGGGAAGTCAGAACGATTTCCAACTCCCGTGCAGTTATTTTAGCGTCATCGTCGAAGGTTTCGTAGAAATCCCCCAATCTGAAAAAAAGGATGGCATGAGGGTATTGCTGTTTTATCCTGAGATACTGCTGGCGGATGGGTGTCGGATTATCCTTCATGATGGACATATTCTACTTTAATCGGCGGATAAATTAAAGTGGCATGGAATCATTAGATAATACGTAGGGAAGATACCGGTCGTCCGCATGTAGCGTAAATTCTGCCTTTAATACTATTTATCATATCTAAGTATTCTTCGGAAGTTTCACTCACTCCGGAATGACGAAACAGGCATTGTCATGCTGGAATCCCGATTTATCGGGATGAAGCATCTTGGGTGGGGCGGTAACAGAAAAACACCCTCTCTCCATGAATAGCTAATTTGTCCATCATTTATATTTGGATTAGCTAACGTGCGAACTCAGTATGACAATACGTTGCCTGTCATCCTGAAGTCACAAGGGGTGCCTGAAGGAACTGGAGTGGTGGGGAGAAATAGCAGACTCGTTGCCACGGCATCAGGCGGAAACACGTTAATAACCCAGCCCCAGATGCTTCATTCGACCACCACGAATTCAGCATGACAGTATCGAAGGATGTTGAGTTCCGGAAAACCGGAATGAAATCACGATTCATCGGGACTTCATCCGTCCATCATTTATATTTAGATTAACTAACGTGCGAACTCAGTATGACATTAAAATCTTTCACCCCCTCTTTGGAACGGAAAGAGTGAGTCGTAGGAACAAAAAAGCCTTTTATGATAAAATGAAAGACAGCTTTTATATAAGGACGTGACATGGGATATAAATTACTGGTAGTGGATGTTGACGGAACTCTGGTCGATAAGGATG
>JAAYAZ010000073.1 GCA_012719115.1 Dehalococcoidales bacterium | reverse complement strand
TGTTCCGAAAATGGAGGGTGCAAAGGATATCTACAAACAGATTCCGTTATCGAAAGACGATGGAGCTCCTACCTTCTCGTTTAGAGTTTTTACCATTAAGCCGGGCGGCAATACTCCCTTCCATACGCATCCCTATGAACATATGAACTATGTCATCAAGGGTAATGCGATTCTTGTTACCGAAAACGGCGAAAACCCGGTTAAAGAAGGCGATTTTGCGCTGGTTATGCCGGATGAAAAACACCAGTATAAAAACACCTCTTTAGATGAAGACTTTGTAATGATTTGCGCCGTGCCCAAAGAATACCAGTAGTGCCATTTATTCTTATTATAAATTGTTAAAAATGCCAGCTTATCTATTGCGGTGAATACTGTATCTCTACAGGCATAATTCAGCCTTGACAGTAAAAATTCTAAATGCTATTATTCCATTGAATTAGCGTTCAATGAAAACAGTATTAGAAAAACCAAATTCCAGAAAGTCTCAAATGGAAAAGCGCAGGCTTGTTCTTCTAGATACTGCTATATCCAAGTTTGCCGAAGGGGGATTTGCCAAAACTACGGTAAAAGACATCGCTGCAAGCGCCGGCATATCCAGCGGGCTTTTATACCACTATTTCCCCAGTAAAGAAAAATTACTGGAAGCAGCGGTTGAAAAGCACAGTTTTCTACCGCAGATGAGGAGAATCTTAACAAATACCAAAAAACCCTGCCGCGAGGTTCTTATAAATACTGCCGTCAGGTTTTCCGCTTTGCTGGAGCAGGAAAAGAACTCCATCCGTATACTGCTTCAGGAAGGTCACTCCAACACAGAAGTTAAGAAAGTCTGGGATAGCTTATCGAGCGAGGGGGCGGCGATATTACAGCAGTTTTTAGCTTCCAGGATAGCTGCCGGTGAATTGAAAACGCATAATACCGAGGTTACCGCCCGCTGTCTTTTTTCGATTATATTTATGTTCATTTTTACAAAGGATATATTTAAATCCAGCAGTCTCAATGACACCCAGTTCATAGAGCAATCCATAGACAGTATATTAAACGGAATACAGTGTAGCAAATAACATGTCTAGATATTTTTACGTTTTATTTTTTGCATTATTCAGGGGAAAAGACTATGTCCTGTAAAGTAGGAATACCGAGAGCATTACTCTACTATAAGTACTTTCCTATGTGGAAAGCGTTCCTGGAAAAACTCGGCGCTGAGATAATCGTTTCGGAAAATACCAATCAAAAGCTGATTTTACAGGGAGCTTCACTGGTCGTTTCGGATACCTGTCTGCCGGTGAAGGTATTTATCGGGCATGTGCTTTATTTGAGTGATAAATGCGATAAGCTCCTGATTCCGGTGGTACGCAGCACATCTGAAAAAGTATATAACTGTTCCAGATTTCTGGCTTTGCCCGACCTGGCCAGAGCAGTAGTGCCGGGAGTTCCTCCCATACTGGAAATAGAGTTTGATTACAGCCGCGGCAAGCGCTATTTATACCGTCAGATTTACTCT
>JAAYAZ010000005.1 GCA_012719115.1 Dehalococcoidales bacterium | reverse complement strand
CATCATCTTCCAGAGATACGAAGAAACGTGAACTGCCCGGGTCGCCCTGTCTTCCGGCTCTGCCACGCAGCTGGTTATCGATGCGGCGCGCTTCGTGACGTTCGGTGCCGACTACATGCAATCCGCCCAGCTCGATAACCCGGTCATGCCGCTCTTTCCATTCCTTCCATTCCCGGCTGTCGCTGTCGTCCGGCTCTTTGCCTCCAAGTATAATATCGACGCCGCGTCCTGCCATATTGGTGGCTACGGTAACCGCTCCCGGTTTGCCGGCTTCGGCGATAATATTGGCTTCCCTTTCGTGCTGTTTGGCATTGAGTACTTCGTGTTTAATGCCCTTCCTTTTCAACATTTCGCCGAGGTATTCGGATTTTTCGATTGAAACGGTACCGATCAGCACCGGCCTGCCGCTCTTTTTAACTTCATCTACTTCCCGCACTACCGCCTTGAACTTGGCTTCGATATCTTTATAAATCTGGTCGGCGTAATCCTCCCTTGCCAGCGGCTTGTTGGTAGGAATAATCACCACTTCCAGATTATAGATTTTATGGAACTCTTCCGCTTCGGTTACGGCGGTACCGGTCATACCGGCAAGTTTGTTATACATACGGAAATAATTCTGAATTGTGATGGTGGCGTAAGTACGGCTTTCCTGCTGGATTTTTACGCCTTCCTTGGCTTCGATAGCCTGGTGCAAGCCTTCTGAATAGCGCCTGCCGTGCATCATTCTGCCGGTAAACTCATCAACGATGATAACCTCGCCGTCTTTTACCACATATTGGTGGTCTCTTTTGTAAAACTCGCGCGCATTTAAGGCGTTACGCATATGGCGCATCAGGTCGGCGTTTTCCGGGTCATATAATCCGCTGCCATCTTTTAATAATCCCTCGCGGGCAATCAGGTTTTCCATTTTAGAAAAACCTTCATCGGTAAGTTCGGCGATGCGCTCTTTTAACTTGATTTCATAGTCAACTTCAGGCGTAAGCCGTTTAATCAGCCTGGAAAATATCTGGTATTTCTGGCCGGCTTCCATATCCGGTGCGCTGATAATTAGCGGTGTGCGCGCTTCGTCAATTAAAAGGTTATCCACCTCGTCGACAATGGCGTAATTTGAAGGTCTCTGCACACATCTTGCCATATCTACTGCCATATTGTCCCTCAGGTAATCAAAGCCGAACTCGGAGGATGTCCCGTAAGTGATATCGGCTTGATAAGCTTCCTGTCTTGTGATCGGTTTGAAGTGCCTCCACGTATCATTTTCGACACCGGAATCGTAATCCGGGTCGAATAGCAGTGACGGTGTATGGTCATCTGTTTTCTGCATCGGATAAATACTGGCTACACTGACTCCTAAAGCGTGGAATACCGGTCCCATCCAGTAAGGGTCGCGGCGTGCCAGGTAATCGTTTACAGTAACCAGATGGCAGCCTTCACCCGTGAGTGAATTGAGGTATAAGGGGAGCGTTGCTACCAGTGTTTTACCTTCACCGGTTTTCATTTCGGCGATTTTACCTTGATGTAGTACAATTCCGCCCATTAACTGGACATCGAAATGTCTCTTTCCAAGGGTGCGCCAGGCAGCTTCACGTACAGCGGCAAACGCTTCCGGCAAAAGCTCGTCGAGTGTAGCACCGTCTTTTAAGCGGGCTTTAAACTCATCCGTTTTGGCGCGCAGGTCTTCATCGTTAAGCGCTTTGAAATCCGGCTCGAGCGCATTTATTTTATCGACTATAGGTTGCAGTCGCTTGATTACTTTTTCGTTGGAGTCTCCGGAGCCTCCGAATAATTTAAACATTTTATCACCTTTGTTAATTTGATTTGGCAGGATTTAATATCAGAAATAGGAGGCTATTCTTCTTCCTGCCGGCTTGGGGAATCGGGCTGATATTCCGAATTGATAATGGTTGATGCTTCTTCGGCAAAGGATTCGGGAACCATTACCCTGACCTCCCCCATACCATCGAAAACAAAACTGTGGACGGAGCTGGCTGCATTGGAGCGAAGGATGCAGGGTATATCGTAACTGTCCAACATCCCCTTGATAATCTGGGCTTCCAATTCCCCTTTAGCTTTATATACTTCTATCATATTACAGTTATTATCTGGGCTCGAAAAGAGCTCCGACCGATTGCCCGGTATGTATGCGTTTAATAGCTTCACCAAGAAGCGGTGCGATGGGCAAAACGGTAATCTTATCCAGTTTTTTCCTGCCGGCTACAGGTATGGTATCGGTTACCACCACTTCCTTAACCGGAGAAGCTGCGATGCGTTCGATAGCAGGTCCTGAAAATACCGGATGTGTGCAACAGGCGTAAACCTCTTTGGCGCCATTGTTTAAAAGTGCGCTTACGGTATTAACCAGTGAGCCTCCGGTATCGATTTCGTCATCCACCGTAATAGCAATTTTTCCGGCGACTTCACCGATAATGTTAAGGGTTTCGGTCTGGTCGGCATTGCCGATACGCCTTTTCTCCATTATTGCCAGCGGGGCATTCAGTTTAGCGGCGTAATCACGGGCGCGCTTGGTGCTGCCGATATCGGTTGCCACGACAACTATGTCATTAAGATTTTTCTGCTGGAAATAGTTGCTGATTATGCCGATAGCCGTCAGTTCATCCACCGGAATGTTGAAAAAGCCCTGTATTTGTGCGGCGTGCAGGTCTACTGTCAGAATGCGATTAGCGCCGGCGACCGTTAAAAGGTCTGCCACCAGCCTGGCGGTAATCGGAACTCTCGGCTGGTCTTTTTTATCGGTGCGGCTGTAGCCGTAATAGGGGACAACCGCGGTAATACGACCGGCAGAAGCCCTCTTTAGGGCATCTATCATAATTAAAAGCTCTACCAGACTCTGGTTGACGGGGGAAGATATGGGTTGTACCACGAATGTATCACGCGAGCGCACATTTTCCAGTATGCGCACGAACGTATTCTCGTTGCTGAACTGCATTACCTCACATTTTCCCAGAGGTATATCAAGATATTCAACAACGGCTTTAGCTAAATCCGGGTTAGCGTTGCCCGTAAATACCTTCAGTTCATCCATCGCATCCCCCTATACATTGTAATTATGACCTCTCAATCTTATCTATCGATTCCCGGAACAGGGAAACGTTTGCACATTTCGACCACTTCATTTTTAACCTGTTCCTGTAAATCCGTATCGTTGATATTTTTTATTATTTTCATAATCATATCGGCAATGCGTTTCATTTCTTCAGTGCCGAATCCGCGAGCCGATACTGCGGCAGTTCCCAGTCTCATACCTCCCGGAATGCGTGCCGTAGAAGTGGTGTCGAATGGCACGGTGTTGCGGTTGGCAATTATCGATGCTCGTCCCAGCGCTTCCTCTGCTTCCTTGCCGTTGACACCGCTACCGCACAAATCCACCAGTATCAGGTGATTATCCGTTCCGCCGGAAACCAGCCTCAACCCCATTCTTTTAAGCTCTGTTGCTAATGTAAGCGTATTCTCGATTACGGCTTTTTGATATTGGTAGAACTCAGGCTGCATAGCTTCTCTGAAAGCAACTGCTTTGGCAGCAATGACATGCATCAAAGGGCCGCCCTGCATTCTGGGAAATACGGCTGAATCGATTCCTTTGGCAATTTCTTTGTTGCACAGGATAAAACCGCCCCTCGGCCCCCTCAGCGTTTTATGGGTGGTAGATGTTACAACCTGAGCATAGGGAACGGGAGAGGGATGCAGACCGGCAGCTACCAGTCCGGCAATGTGTGCCATATCTGCCATAAGGATTGCGCCGGCTTTATCTGCAATAAATCTGAAACGCTCGAAATCAATAATCCTCGGATAGGCGCTGGAGCCGCAAATTATCATCTTCGGTTTATGTTCGAGAGCCAGTTTTTCCACTTCTTCGTAGTCGATGCGCTCTGTTTCCGGATTTAGTCCGTATGGCACGATGTTATAATATTTACCCGAAAAATTGACCGGCGCTCCGTGGGTTAAATGCCCTCCGTGAGAGAGGTTCATCCCCATAATGGTGTCTCCCGGGTTTACCAGAGCAAAATAAACTGCCATATTTGCCTGTGCGCCGCTGTGCGGTTGTACGTTGGCGTGTTCGGCTCGGAAAAGCTCCTTTGCGCGCTCGATGGCGATTGTTTCTATAATATCGACATCTTCACATCCGCCGTAATAGCGTTTGCCCGGATATCCCTCGGCGTATTTATTTGTTAAAAAGGTACCCTGTGCTTCAAGCACTGCTTTGCTGGCATAATTTTCGGAAGCAATCAGGTTTATTGTTTCACGCTGGCGTTTTTTCTCCAGTTCAATAGCCTGACTGATTTCCGGGTCGTTTTGATTTAAAGAGTCCATAAATCTCCTTCCTGGGGAATGTAATGAATATAATTAATTGTACTATTGTTCGGGTTGCTTATCAACCTGAAGTACTTCGGTGTTGTCAGAATCTTGCGGATAAATTTCATCTTGAAGACCGGGTGAAAGTTCCGGCGGAATATCATCGTCAACTACGATTGCAGGAATCGGTTTTTGCAATATTCCCATACTCCAGATGATGTAAGCCAGTAATATCAGACAGAGCGGAATTGATAGCCATAACTGCAGTGGTGAAAGAACTATAAATGAAGCTACATGCCCCGACAGCCATAATAAAAGGACTATTTTCCCGATACGGTGATTGTTCAATTTTATCATTACCATTGCCATAGCCATAGCTACCGCGCCGATGGTGGAATAAAAATAGAAATAATATGTCAGGCGGTCGGTTATTAAAACTATCGGTATCCACATCAGATACGTTCCGCAGAACCACATCATACTGAAGAAGCTCTGGCGTTCGCCTTTGATAAAACGATAAATAAGGTATGCGTAAACAGGAATAATGGTAAACATCAGTGTCGGGCTGATGAGCCCCTGCCATCTTATGACATCAGTCCCGTAGAAAGTGGGGTCTTGCGGAACAAATATCCATAGCCAGGGATAGGCTTCCCATCCTCCCGAGTAATTTTCAAAGGTCAATTCACTGGCTGAAGACATCATCTCCATGAAGTTTGTAAACGGATTGACTAATTTCATATAAATTATGGAATCAAAAGCGAATAAGCCGGCAAAGAACACTATCGGTACCATATAAATCGAAAGCAGGAACCGAAGCGGTTTGCGATGCCCGGCAAACAGCCAGTGCAAACCGATTACTACACATCCCAGCGCGCCGGTCATCTTGCATAGCATCGATAATCCAAGCAATCCGCAAGCCAGGAAAAATTTGTCCTTCAGGTAGAGCAGGAATGCCAAAAGCATAAAGAAAAGGCTGTAAACATCCAGCATATCTATGCTGGAGATTAAAAAGTTGAGATTTTCGAGCGCCAAAAGGAAAGTCGCCAGTGTTGAAACCAACACAGACAGCTTCAGTTGACGGCAAATCAGAAAAAGTAAAAACAGGTTGGCGATACCGAAAAGGATGGGCGGCAGGCGCCAGCCGATGGGGTTATCACCGAATAACTGAATACCACCGACTATTATCAGCTTTGATAGCGGCGGGTGTTCAGGGCGGTCGGTGGTATGGCTGTCGATAATATTTTGGGCATCTTGAATGTAATAGGTTTCATCGAAGATATAGCCGTCGGAAGGCTGGGTAATGACACTCAAATGCATTACAAGCGAAAACAGGATTATTAAAAATAATCCGCAGTACTGCCATTTGATGAACTTCAAAAATGCCTGTTTTATTTTTTCCATGTCAAGAAATTATTTAAAAGATAATTCCATAAGAAAGCGATAACAATACCGATAAGTACCGATAAAATGTCATAGAACCCGAATACAACGGCAAACAAATTGGTTACGCCTATTTGTATCAGCGCACCGACAACGCATATCAGGTTGAAGTTTAGAAGCCTCTTAAAGAATGAAACTATTCCCCCCGTATTGCGGTCGGAAAAAGTAAAGAAGTTATTGAGTATAAAATTGGTGATAATCGATGTTTCTATGCTTATGGTAAGGGCAATATTGCCCGATAGAATGCCGGCTGACGTATCGTCTATGGGTGTAAAGCCGCCGTATCGAGTCAGCAGGGTATATAAACCCAGATTGACAATTACACCGCTGCCGCCGACAATACAAAACTTGATAAAACGCACCAGTTCCCCGGTACGCTGCATCAGGCTGTAAATATGCTTCAGGTAATCCAGTTGTTGTTTGGCGTTTAACTTGCTTTCACCGCGGCTGCGCGTCACGAACATAAAAGGTACTTCAACAGCCGATTCCCATTTTCCCAGCATCAGAATTTCCAGTAAAATCTTAAAACCGGAAGGGTTCAGGTCAGCTTCTTTCACCACATCCCTTTTAATTACAAAGAAACCCGACATCGGGTCTTTAATCTTTCTGGTGGAAGGAAGAAACAGGTGGGAGATTAAAGCGGCGCCTTTGGACATTATGCGGCGCAGCGCGCTCCACCCCTCGCAACCGCCTCCCTCTACATATCTGGAGCCAATCGCTATATCAGCACCCTCGTTAATAGCTTTTACCAGCGAGGGAACTACTTCGGGAGGGTGTTGCAGGTCGGCATCCATAACAATAATAATATCGCTTTCTGCATGTCCGAAACCGTCTACCACTGCCGATGCCAGCCCCTTTTTATCGCGCCTGACAACTATTTTTACCGGATACTTTTCGGAAAGCGAATTAACCAGTTCCTCGGTGCCGTCTCCGCTGTTATCGTCCATTATGACTATTTCGTATTTATAGCCGGCGAGCGCTTCCGAGAGCCTGGTTACCAGTGGTTGGATATTATCCTTTTCCTTATAGGTTGGGATGACGAGTGAAATATTTTTGTTCATTATATATTCATTTCGTTTAAAAACTTTTTAGATTCTGCTTATTCTATCATAAAGCTATACATAAAAAAACTGCTTATAAGATGTTATTAAACAGGCATAATTTTTTTGACTGATTAAAATTTTAGTGCTAGACTGGCAATCTGATACAATAGTATAACGATATTTTTTATCCGGAGATAGCCTTATAATGGAAGCTTCAAGAACAAATCTGCTTAATTTTTTACGTGAACCGAAACAACTGATTTTGCCCGACAGCCAGTCACCTTACGATTGCAGCGACGGAATGAGAGCCAAGTTCTGGGATAACATAGTGCGTCTTTCAACCGACGAATCGGCTACTGAATACTATTTAGGTCTCTTTTTAATACTTGAAAAGGGGCTTTTTTGTACCTATGAGATACCCAAGCTGATACTGATTGACGGGCATCAGAGGCTGGTAACCCTGCATTTACTGTTAGCGGCGCTGGCAAAAGTTGCCGGTGACGGAAATAACGGGAGTGTTGAGTTTTCGCAAAAATATATTTACGATAACTATTTTACTAACAACTTTCTAAATAAAGAAGAGGACAGCGACGAACTCTATTACAAACTGGTGCTGTCCTCTACCGACAATAAGATTTACCGTCGTCTTGTCGAGGGTAACGACCATTTGCCCCTGCCATCACAGCATCCGATGGTAATGACCTTTCGCTTTTTTGAAAAAGCCATTACCGAAAGCGGCATATCCGTTGCCGATATCTACAAAGGAATCGGTAAGATTACGGTGGTGGATATTTCCACTGACAGGTGTTACGAAAATCCGCAGTTTATCTATGATACTCTTATGGAATCGAAATTGACACTCGAGCAGGCAAAATTACTGCTTAAATGGCTTTCGGGCTTGCTGTCAGTTTCTTGTATTCCGGAAAGTAAGCCGGTCGAGCGTTAGGCGCCTTAAGGCTTACATTCGGTATATCGGTTCAAGTAATCTCAAAGCCGTCTGTTTCAGTCCTGTAAACGCATTTAATTACGCAAGCTGTACGCCGGGCTCCGGTAGGCAGTGCGTAAAAACAGAGTCCACTTTGATAATCCCGACAGACATAATATCCATATTTATCTGTTCTTTGACCTGCTTTGCGTATCTGTCAAAAATTTCGCCTTCGGTTTCAAATCCCTGAAAAGTTCCTTTTACCTGATAACCGACCGGCAGCATCTGAATACTAAAGACTGTGACTGCTACTTTTTTGTTGACTTCCAGGTTTTGATTGGTTTTGTATCCCCAGATATCAGCGAAAACAATTGTCTCCTGATCGAGCGCATATAAAGTGCCTTTGGGAACGGCATTCAAATTTCCTTCCGCATCGCAGGTGCACAATACCTTGGGCAGAATTGGACTGGCGTTAATCATTTCCATCACTTTGAGGGGCATTTCTGTCATTATCGGTCTCCTTGCTTTATCAAATCAGTTAAGCTTTTACAGAAATATAGTATATATCAATATCGAATTTGATGCCATTCATTTTTATTGTCTCTGACTGATAGACTATATAGGTAATAAGCACCATATCTCACTGCTCCCTGATATCAATGCTATATAGTATATGAGCAAATTAAAACCATTCAGAAACCTAAACTAAAAGCCCCCGAAATATTTAAAATCGGGGGCTTTCTAATAATTGACTGTTGGCGGAGGTTTATTCTTATACGGTTAAATATAAACGCCAGCTATGCACCATATCGGTCTTCTTTTTGTAAAACACTTGGTAATTGCTGATAACATCCGTTGCAGTAAATAGCAACGGCGTTTAAGTTTTCATTCCCGGTCATAAAAAGTCGGCAGACCTTCCATCCGCCGGCGTCGGATTTATCCATCATTTCCTTCACAAGTTCAGCATTGCATCGACCGCCCGGGTGATTATGCGCTGCCCTGACACACTCGCACTTCCCGCCGCTTCTTTCCCATAACTTTTCTATCATTTCCGGTGTCATTCATTTCCTCCAATATAATAATAATTATTTATCAAATTGATTCTGATGTTTCTAAAACTATATTATACTTTTAGGCAAGCCTAATTACAAACCCGATTTTGGCAATCTAAATAACATGCGTGGGAAAATGTTCAATCAAAGTAATCTATTACTAAATTATATCCACCGGGTTAAATCTGTCAAGGCTGATTATTACCCATATCTTGTTTTGAATTTGTGCTATAATTATCTTATAAAGCAAGCGGGGTGTTGAAATGAAAAAGCTTAAATTACCCGTGGTAATTACGCAGGACGAAGACGGATTTTTTATTGCCGAAGTGCCTGTCCTGCCGAGTTGTTTTACGCAGGGTAAAACAAAAGAAGAAGCCTTATCCAATATAAGTGAAGTTATACAGTTATGCCTGGAACACATGACTGAAGAAGGCGAACCCATCCCCGAAAAATACAGCGTAGAACAAATAGAGGTTGCCGTGTAATGACCAGATTACCGGCAGTATCCGGTGATGAATGCATCTCCGCACTTCAAAAACTCGGTTATCGCATATCACGTATCAAGGGCAGTCATGTCTGGCTTGTTTGCCCCGGACGTCCGCCGGTTCCCGTTCCAAAACACGACGAACTGGGGAAAGGTATTCTACGAAAGATAATCCACATGGCAGATATAAGTGTAGATGAATTCGTTAATCTGCTAAAAAAGTAGCTCCGGTAACAAATTCCCGAATAAAAAAACCCTCGATTGCGTAAAGATTTCGAGGGTTTTTATGTTTTTGGTAACTATAAATCAACGTGGGAGTGTCTTTCTCTCCCTAGTGCTTATCCTAATCCTATAAATCTAAAGATAAAACTCAGGCTATGTACGAACTCCGAAATATCCATATTTGGAGTTAAAGCGATTAGAACATGAATAAGCACAAATGATACTATTGCTACTTGCAACATTTGTCATATCAACCTCCAAATTGAATTCACGCGCTGAAAAAAATTCAGTCCGACCTTTTCTCAATTTTACTAACGATATTGTATCAAATTTAAATATAAACTCATATTTATATTGACAACAAAATAAACGGATGTATAATAACCATAAAATTACCCGGCTTGAGAATTGCAATTGGATATTATCTGCGCCAAATGTGGAAAACATTTTTCCAGTATTGAGTCTGCTAGAGACCATAGTGGACACTGTAAAGGCTCATCAAAAAATGAGGAACTCCACTGGATTCCCTCTAAAAAAACAAAGTTAACCCCTGAAGAATGGGATAAATTACTGGAAGCTTTTGGAAGACAAAATATAGATACAAATACAACAGAAGGAGCTAAAAATTATACCTTTAATAAAAAGCCCTCACCCCGAATAGGAAGCTCCGATAAAAGCATATCGCCGCGAAAACCTACTAAGAGAATAAGAATCCCCAAATGGCTAATGGCACTTTTGCTGACAGCAGTCTGCACATTAGTAGGGTTAACAATAAACTTATTAATTGATGAATTATTCCCTATTTTCTTACTGATTGGTTTTTCTGTTATTTTTTCAATTGACAGATGGTTTGTTTACTATACTAGAAAATACAAAGCCATAGGGATGTTATATAGATTAATTCTGAATCTTTTTATT